>JANOPR010000325.1:0-3984 GCA_031421955.1 Burkholderiales bacterium | reverse complement strand
GCTGGCCATCGCGACGATCGCGCCGGCTCCGGCGCACACACCATCGACGGCGGCAATGATCGGCTGCGGGCAGTGCCGCATCGCGATCACCAGATCGCCCGTCATGCGCGTGAACATCAGCAACTCGGGCGCCTTCAGCTCGATCAGCGGGCCGATGATTTCGTGCACGTCGCCGCCCGAACAGAAATTGCCGCCCGCGCCCTGCACGACCACGCAGTGCACATCGGTGGCGTAGCGCAACTGGCGGAACAGGTCGCGCAGTTCGGCATAGGAGGCAAAGGTGAGCGGGTTCTTGCGCTCGGGCCGGTTGAGGGTGACCACGCCGACGCCCTGCTCTACCCGCCAGTCGAAGTGTGCGGCCGCGTATCCGGCCAGCGCCACGCGGTTGCCGGCGGCCAGGGTGGGATCGACGCGTTGTTTCATGGGGCGCTCGAGAAGGCGGGACAGGGCGGCATTGTCTCGCTGCCGGCTAGGGCCGCTGCAGCTGCGCCGCGCGCTCGCGCTGGAACAGGGCTTCCAGCTGCGTCTTGCCGCTGCGGTACTGCCTGGGCCACGCGAGGCCGGTGAAGCCGATCTTGGCCGCTTCGGTGAGCGTCCACGCCGGGTTGGCCAGATGCGGGCGCGCGATGGCGCACAGGTCGGCGCGGCCGGCCGCGATGATGCTGTTGACATGGTCGGCCTCGGAGATCGCACCGACGGCGATGGTGGCAATGCCGGCCTCGTTGCGGATGCGGTCGGCAAAGGGCGTCTGGTACATGCGCCCGTAGATCGGCTGCTGCTCGGCGCTGACCTGGCCCGAGGAGCAATCGATCATGTCGGCGCCCGCGGCCTTGAAGGCCCGCGCGATCTCGACCGCGTCGCTCGGCGTGATGCCGCCCGCGACCCAGTCGTGGGCCGAGATGCGCACCGAGACGGGCAAGTCCTGCGGCCAGGCTGCGCGGACTGCGGCGAAAACCTCGAGCGGATAGCGCAGCCGGTTGGCCAGCGTGCCGCCGTACGTGTCGCTGCGCCGGTTGGTCAGCGGCGAAATGAACGCCGACAACAGGTAGCCATGCGCGCAATGCAGCTCGAGCCAGTCGAAGCCGGCTTCGGCGGCCAGGCGTGCGCTGCGCGCGAAGTCGTCGCGCACGCGGTCCATGTCGGCGCGGGTCATGGCCTTCGGTACCTGACCGCCGGGCAGGAAGGGCTGCGCCGAGGGCGCGATCAGCGGCCAGTTGCCCGCGGGCAGCGGCTGGTCGTCGCCCGCACCGTCCCAGGGCGCGTTGGTCGATCCCTTGGCGCCGGCATGGCCGAGCTGGATCGCGATCTTGGCGTCGGTCTGGCCGTGCACGTACTCGACGATGCGCCGCCAGGCGTCGCGCTGGGCTTCGTTCCACAGGCCCGGGCAGCCCGGCGAGATGCGCGCGTCGGCACTGGGACAGGTCATCTCGGCCACCACCATGCCCGCGCCGCCCATGGCCCGCGCGCCCAGGTGTACCAAGTGGTAGTCGGCCGGCACGCCGTCGGTGCAGGAGTACTGCGCCATCGGCGAGACGACGACGCGGTTCTTCAGGGTCACGCCGCGCAGCGTGAACGGCGTGAACATCGGAGGCACGGCGTCCGCTGACTGGGCAGCGCGCGAAGAAGTGACCCTCGCGTTGCGCTCGGCGAACCAGCGCTCAAAACCTTCGAGCCAGCCCTTGTCGCGCAGGCGCAGGTTCTCGTGGCTGATGCGCTGGCTGCGCGTGAGCATGGAGTACATGAACTGCTCGGGGTCGAGTTGGTCGCAATAGCGCTCGCCGCAGACTTCGAACCACTCCATTGCGTTCCAGGCCGCGTTCTGCAGCCGGATCACGTCGACCGCGCGCAGCGCCTGGTAGCGCGCCAGCACCTCGGGAATGTGTTCGGGCGTGTCGCCCAGCAGCTTGAACTGGCGCGTCAGCTCGATCGCGTCTTCCAGGGCCAGCTTGGTGCCCGAGCCGATGGCGAAATGCGCGGTGTGCACCGCGTCGCCCATCAACGCGACATGGTTTGTGCCGTTGAAGTGCGACCACTGCTCGCACTTGACGCGCTGGAAGTTGATCCACGCCGAGCCGCGCAGGTGACGCGCGTTGCTCAGCAGCCTCGTGCCCTGCTGGTTGGACGCGAACAGCTGTTCGCAAAAGGCGATCGACTGGTCCACGTCGGCGCGGTCCAGGCCATGCGCCAGCCAGACCGCTTCCGGGCACTCGACGATGAAGGTGCTGGTCGAGTCGTCGAACTGGTAGACGTGGGCCTGGAACCAGCCATGCTCGGTCTTTTCGAAGATGAAGGTGAAGGGCTCGTAGCGCTTCTGTGCGCCCAGCCAGATGAAGCGGTTCGGGCGCGTGACGAGGTCGGGCTTGAAGACCTCGGCGTACTTGCTGCGGATGCGCGAATTGATGCCGTCGCTGGCGATGATCAGGTCCGCATCGGGGTAGTCGGCGTCGCTGTCGGCCTCAGTCTCGAACACCAGGTTCACGCCCAAGGCCTCGCAGCGCGCCTGCAGGATGTTGAGCAGCTTCTTGCGCCCGATGCCGACGAATCCGTGGCCGCCCGAGCGCACTGTGCGGCCCTTGAAGTGCAGCTCGATGTCGTCCCAATGGGCAAACGAGGCTTCGATCGCGTCGGCGGTGTCGCGGTCCCACTCGCGCATGGTGTCCATCGTCGCGTCGGAGAACACCACGCCCCAGCCGAAGGTGTCGTAGGGCTTGTTGCGCTCGACCACGCTGATGTCGTGGTGGCGCCCGAGCTTTTTCATCAGCAGCGCGAAGTACAGGCCGGCGGGGCCGCCGCCGATGCAGACGATCTTCATGCAGGCTGCCATGCGCGGCGCGTGCTGCAACGGGCCAGGGCGTTCACGGGTCGGCAGGTCACTGTCGAATTCCTCGCTGGATGCGCGCCAATCGGCGGGTGCGACCCCGGGGATTCTGCCTGCGCCGGGATCGAGGGCCGCAGACACCTTGGCATGCGTTGCGGCCGCGCCTGTCCGGCCGTTGCCGAATCGATCGACTCATGCCAGACTCACCTGTTACAAACGATGGAGTGCCGTGAACTTTGACGATCAGGACTGGGAGAGCGGGTATCCAACGCCCCGTCAGGCCCGGAACGATTCGACCGCGTGGAAAGTCGCAGCCGGCGTGGCCATTGGCGTCGTGCTCGGCGGCACGCTGGTGGTTGCCGTGGATCGCTACCTGCCGCAAATGGCCCTGACCGAACCCGCGCACATGGTCGGCGCGGCGGTGCGCGAAAGCGGCGAACGCGCCGTGCCCGAACCTTCGCCGCCGCTGCGTGACAGCACGCCGCAGGAGGCGCAGCCGGCGCCACTGGAAAGACAGCTCAAGCAGGCCGGGGCCGTCCCGCCGGGCGCCGGCGTCGTGGCGCCCGCAGCGCCGGCGGTCGTTGTCGAACGCAAGCCAGCTAGGGGCGACACCGCGCGAGACGAAATCGATCGCAAGGCGCGGGCCTGGTCCGAGTACTACAAGAAGCCGAAGCACTGCGTCGAGAACCCCGGCGCCGATACGCTGGTCGAGTGTGCCAACCACTACATCCGGGCCAGGCGTGAGTTCGAAGCGGCCTATATGGCCGGGTCGCACTGAGGTCGAGGTAGCTGGCGTCGTTGCCGACGGCAGCGCGGCCACCGAGATCGGACCGGACAGCGCGCGTTAGTGCGACCGCGCGCCTGGCGCCGCGCCTCAGGCGCCCGTCGTGCGATCTTTAAGCAGCCGCTGCAATTCACCTTGCACTTGTGCCGGAAAGCCGGCGCTGCCCCAGCGCTCGTCGTCGATCAGCAATTGCAGGCTCTGCGTAGACCGCGCAGGTTGAGACCAATCCTGCGCCAGCCGGTTGGCCACATGCGGAAAACGGTCACACAGGGCCTTGGGCCGGGACGCCGCGGGGAACGCAACCAACCAGTCGATGGTGGTTCCCGCCAGCATGCGTTCGATCGAAGTCGCCTTGTGTTCCTTCAGGCGGCCGAAGTTGATC
>JANOPR010000324.1:0-2232 GCA_031421955.1 Burkholderiales bacterium | reverse complement strand
GGCCGCGGGCGACTGACTCGACCGCTTTCTTCAGTTCGGGATCGACGTTCGGGTAGTCGAGGATCGCCTTGGGGTGCACGCCGATGTTGTTGTTGATGATGAACTCGAGCCGCGCCAGGCCGACGCCCGAATTCGGCATCTGCGCGAATTCAAAGGCCAGCGACGGGTTGCCGACATTCATCATCAACAACAACATCGGCGTGCACCCGAAGGCGATCCTTGACTACCCCAACATCGATCCAGAACTGAAGAAGGCGGTCGAGTCGGTAGCCCGTGGTCACGCCAGCCCACGCGCGTTCTACATCGACAAGATTGCCGAAGGCGTGGCCACGATCGCTGCCGCGTTCTGGCCCAAACCGGTCATCGTGCGTCTGTCGGACTTCAAGAGCAATGAGTACCGCAAGCTCATCGGTGGCAGCCGCTATGAGCCCGACGAAGAGAACCCGATGCTCGGCTTTCGCGGCGCCTCACGCTACATCAGCGGCGAGTTCAGCGACGCCTTCGGCATGGAGTGCGAGGCCCTGAAGCGGGTGCGCAACGACATGGGCCTGACCAACGTCGAGTTGATGGTGCCCTTCGTCCGCACGGTGCGGCAGGCCGAGCGCGTCATGGCCATGCTGGCCGAGCGCGGTCTCGCGCGTGGTGTCAATGGCCTGCGCGTGATCATGATGTGCGAGGTGCCGAGCAACGCCATCCTGGCCGAGCAGTTCCTCGAGTACTTCGATGGCATGTCAATCGGCTCGAACGACCTGACCCAGCTGACCTTGGGGCTGGACCGGGACTCAGGGCTGGAGCAGCTGGCGGGCGACTTTGACGAACGCGATCCGGCGGTCAAGGCCATGATTTCGCGCGCCATCGCCGCCTGCCGCGCGACGGGCAAGTACGTCGGCATCTGCGGTCAGGGGCCGAGCGATTACCCGGACTTCGCCGAATGGCTTGCCAAGGAAGGGATCGTTTCGATCTCGCTGAACCCGGACTCCGTCGTCGACACGTGGCGACGCCTGGCGGCAATGCGCTGATTGACCCGCAGGCTGCTATACTCGTGGGCTTTCCCCTTGCCGCACCTGCACTCTGACGCCGCAGGGCGGCTTCCACCCACTGGAAACCATAAGGAGTCCATATGCGTCACTATGAAATCATTCTGCTGATCCATCCGGATCAAAGCGAACAGGTTCCGGCCATGCTGGAACGCTACAAGGGCCTGCTCACGGCCGCCGGCGGCAAGGTGCACCGGGTCGAGGACTGGGGTCGGCGCCAGCTGGCCTATCAGATCCAGAAGTTGGGCAAGGCGCACTACCTGTGCCTGAACATCGAGTGCAGCAACGAGACCTTGGTCGAGTTGGAGACGGGTTTCCGCTTCAACGACGCCGTGCTGCGCCACATGACCGTGGCGATGGACAAGGCCGAAGTCGCGCCCTCGTCGATGATGAAGCATGTCGAGCGCGAAGAAGCGCGCAAGACACCGGCGCCCCAAAGCCATTCGCAGCGCGAGCCGCAGGAGGCGAACGCCTGATAGACAGCCTGGCCGCGCCGACCTGCGCCACGCCATGAACCGCCTGGTTCTGGCCGCCACGCTGGTCGAACGCGCTGCCGTGAGATTCACCCCCGCCGGCTTGCCGGCCCTGGATTTGCTGCTCAAGCACGAGTCCGAGGTCAGTGAAGACGGCCAACCGCGCAAGGTTTCCCTGGAGATCAAGGCGGTGGCGATCGGGGCGATTTCGCGGCCTGCCGGTGCGATGGCATTGGGAAGCGGAGCGACATTCGCCGGCTTCCTGGGTGCCACCCGCAACGGCCGCGGCCTGGTTTTTCACATCACGGCGATCGAGCCCGCCCGAGCCTAGCAACCTGTTCCGTATTCAGAATTTCAGGAGATTCAAATATGCCCCCGCCACGTGGTAAAGGCCGGTTCTCGAAGGACCGCAAACCCAAACGCAATACCCAATCGCTGCTGTTCCGCCGCAAGCGTTTCTGCCGCTTCACCGTTGCCGGTGTCGAGCAGATCGACTACAAGGATGTCGATACCCTGCGCGATTTCATCGGCGAAAACGGAAAGATCACGCCGGCCCGCCTGACCGGCACGCGCGCTTTTTTCCAGCGCCAACTCACCACCGCGATCAAGCGCGCGCGCTTCCTCGCGCTGCTGCCCTACAGCGACCAGCACAAGGGTTGAGGAGCACACACCATGCAAGTCATCCTGTTGGAAAAAGTCGCCAACCTCGGCAACCTGGGCGA
>JANOPR010000323.1:0-5381 GCA_031421955.1 Burkholderiales bacterium | reverse complement strand
CACCTGGACGTGGTTCAACCTGACACGCGCCGCACCGTGTTCGCCGATCTGCAGGACCACACGCTGCGCGCCTCGTGGAAGACGCAGATCCGTGCCCGCCTGGCGAACATCTTCGCGGGTGCCGCGCTCGAGCCGATCGTCGATGCGTGCCAGAAGATCCACGCCGAGGTGTTGAAGGGCCGCGTCTGGATTGCGCTGCACATGCACGCCGGCGATGGCAATGTGCACACCAACATCCCGGTCAACTCGGACAACTACGAGATGCTGCAGACCTCGCACGAGGTGGTGGTGCGGATCATGGCGCTGGCGCGTTCGCTCGACGGCGTGATCTCGGGCGAGCACGGCATCGGCATCACCAAGCTCGAATTCCTAAGCGACGCCGAGCTGGCCGATTTCACCGACTACAAGCGCCGGGTCGATCCCGAGGGCCGCTTCAACAAGGGCAAGCTGCTGCGCGGTGCCGACGTTGTCGCCGATCTCACCAATGCCTACACGCCGAGCTTCGGCCTGATGGGGCACGAGTCGCTCATCATGCAGCAGAGCGACATCGGTGCGATCAGCGATTCGATCAAGGATTGCCTGCGCTGCGGCAAGTGCAAACCGGTCTGCGCCACCCATGTGCCGCGCGCCAACCTGCTCTACAGCCCGCGCAACAAGATTCTGGCCACCTCGCTGCTGATCGAGGCCTTCCTCTACGAGGAGCAGACGCGGCGCGGTGTGGCGCTGCGCCATTGGGAAGAATTCGAGGACGTGGCCGACCACTGCACCGTGTGCCACAAGTGCGAGTCGCCATGTCCGGTGAAGATCGACTTCGGCGAGGTGTCGATGAACATGCGCAACCTCTTGCGCAAGATGGGTCGAAAGAGCTTTCGCCCTGGCAATGCGGCGGCGATGATGTTCCTGAACGCCACGAGTCCGCAGTCGATCAAGCTGATGCGTGGCGCGATGGTTGGCATTGGCTTCAAGGTTCAGCGCTTCGCGCACAACATGCTCAAGCTGGCGGCCAAGGCGCAGACGAAGGCGCCGCCGGCAACGGTCGGCCGCGCGCCGATCAAGCAGCAGGTGATCCACTTCATCAACAAGAAGATGCCCGGCGGCCTGCCGAAAAAGACCGCACGTGCGCTGCTCGATATCGAAGACGCCGATTACGTGCCGATCATCCGCGACCCGGTGGCAACCACGGCCGACACCGAGGCGGTGTTCTACTTCCCCGGCTGCGGTTCGGAGCGCCTGTTCTCGCAGGTCGGCCTGGCGACGCAGGCGATGCTCTGGCATGCCGGGGTGCAGACCGTACTTCCGCCGGGGTACCTGTGCTGCGGCTACCCGCAACGGGGTGCGGGCCAGTTCGACAGGGCTGACAAGATCATCACCGACAACCGGGTGCTGTTCCATCGCGTCGCCAACACGCTGAACTATCTCGACATCAAGCCGGTCGTGGTCTCCTGCGGCACCTGCTATGACCAGCTTCAGGGCTACCGCTTCGAGGACATCTTCCCCGGCTGCCGCATCGTCGACATTCACGAGTACCTGCTGGAGAAGGGCATCGTGTTGACTGATGAGCATGGGGGCCAGGGCGCCTACCTGTACCACGATCCCTGCCACAGCCCCATGAAGCTGCAGGAGCCGATGATGACGGTGCGGGCACTGCTGGGCGACAAGGTGCTCAAGAGCGAGCGCTGCTGCGGCGAGAGCGGTACGCTGGGCGTGACGCGACCCGACATCGCGACCCAGGTGCGCTTTCGCAAGGAAGAGGAATTGCGCAAGGACGAGGCCGCGCTGCAGGCCATCGGCGCAAGCGGGGCGGGCGAAGGGACAAAGATCCTGACGTCCTGCCCGAGTTGCCTGCAAGGCTTGAAGCGCTACGAGGGCGACCTGAACAATGGCCTGCTTGAAGCCGACTACATCGTGGTCGAAATGGCGCGCAAGATCCTGGGCGAAGACTGGTTGCCCGGGTATGTCGCGCGAGCCAACGCGGGCGGCATCGAGCGCGTGCTGGTGTAGCGATCGTGACTTCTTGCTTGCTCTGGCACGTTAGCGCGTCGGTGGCCAGGCCCCGGCAGGCCTTGGACTCTCACGGCAGCAGCGTCGCAGGGCACAATCGCCAGTCCTGAGCGCAACGTGCTCTGCGAGGTGCTTCCAATTGGCTTCAATGAAAGTGGCGATCACGGTGGCTGCGCTGATGTGTACAGCCTCTGCTGTCGGCTATTTCGCCCGCCCATCTGCGAACTCCGTCGACCGCATCCCGAAGATCCAGCTCGACGCGGCGGTCCCGAAGCAGTTCGGGACCTGGCGCGACGAGCCGGCGCAAACCGCAACTATCGTGAATCCGCAGACCCAACAGTTGCTGGACAAGCTGTACAGCCAGGTGCTGGTACGCACCTACGTGAATGCTCAGGGCTACCGCGTGATGCTCTCACTGGCCTACGGCGACGACCAGCGCGGTGGGTTGCAGGCGCACAAGCCGGAGGTCTGCTATCCGGCGCAGGGATTCACGCTGCTCAAGAACGTCGCGGCGGAAATCGACACCCCCTTCGGCAAAGTGCCGGGGCGCCGCCTCGGCACCCAGCTCGGTGCCCGCATCGAACCGGTGACGTACTGGTTTGCGGTGGCTGATCGCGCCATCACCAGCCGGTTTGAGCATCGGCTCGCGGAGATCCGCCTCGGGTTGACGGGGCAGGTGCCCTACGGCCTGCTGTTTCGTGTGTCGTCGATCGATGACGACGCTGAACGCGCGTACCGCGAGCAGGACCGCTTCATTGGCGCGCTACTGACGGCAGTCACGCCCGAGCATCGCACGCGACTGAGCGGTCTGGGGTCGGCGCCGTAGCGGCCAGGGCGCACTGCTATCCGTCTCGGTCCTGGCGACTCAATATGCGTGCCTTGTGCCGGCCTCTTCCGCGAGCGACTGCTTGTCAGTCTCGGCGAACCCTGACAACCCCGGGCGCGTCGACCGAAAACGGTCGCGACCTTGCGCGTCCATGAAGTCGGTCGGCTGGTAGCTCTCGTAGTCGTCGCGCGTGTTGGCAAACAGCGACGCGGCGAAGCCCTTTCGTTGCTCCTTGCGGTCGTCCAGCGCCCACAGCAGCAACGCACGTGCCTTCATCGGCCTGGCAAACAGAAACCCCTGCAATTCATCGCAACCGAGCTGCACGAGGATTTGGTGCTGGCGCTCGTTCTCGACCCCTTCGGCAACCACCTTCAGGCTCAGCGCGTGCGCCAGCTTGACGACGGCGTCGACCACGGCGCGGGCGTCAGCGCTGAATTCGATATCCAGCACAAAGCTGCGGTCGATCTTGAGCTCTTCGGCCGGCAGCTTGCGCAAATACGCCAGACTCGAGTAGCCAGTTCCGAAGTCGTCGATCGACAGGTGGATGCCCGCGGTACCGAGCTCACGGAAGGTAGCTTGCGTGGCGCGCGTGTCCTCCATCGCAACCGACTCGGTGATTTCGCAGGTCAACAACGACGGATCGACCCGGTGCCGCGCCAGCGCGCCTTCTATGCGTGCAACGATGTCTTCCTGGCGCATCTGCGAGGCCGACAGGTTGATCGCAACGCGCATCTTCAGGCCCTTGTCGAGCCAGACGCGCGCCTGGCGGCAGGCGTCATCGATGACCCATTGACCGATGCTGCGGATCAGGCCGAATCGCTCGGCGATCGGAATGAACACTGCTGGCGGCACCATGCCGCGAGTCGGGTGCTGCCAGCGCAGCAGCGCCTCAGCCGCGGTGACCTTGCCTGTCGCGGCGTCGATCTTCGGCTGGTAGTACAGCTCCAGCTCCTTGCGCTCGAGCGCGAGACGAAGGTCACGCAAGAGGTCGAAGCGCTCGCGTGCGTCGTCTTCCATCGCCGGCGTGAAGAAGCAGAAACCACCGCCTCCGGCGCGCTTGGCGGCATACATCGCCGAGTCGGCGCGCGCGACCAGCTTGGCATGCTGGCCGTCGTCGGGGTAGAAAGCGATGCCGATGGAGCAACCGATGCCGACCTCACGGTCTTCGACAGCGAACGGTTGCGCCAGTGAGCTGACGATCTTTCTAGCTCGCTGGGACACGTCATCGGGCGTTCCCGCGTTGACAAGCAGCATCAGAAACTCATCGCCGCCGACGCGGGCGATCACGTCACCACTGTCGGCGCAGGCTTTCAGGCGTTTGCCGACGGCCTTCAATACGCGATCGCCGCTGTTATGGCCAAAGGTGTCGTTGACAGGCTTGAACCCATCCAGGTCAATGAAGAGCAACGCCAACTTGCTGCTGTGGGCGTCGCACTGCACTACCGCTGCAGCCAACTGCGTTTCAAAGTGGGCGCGCGTCGGCAACCTGGTCAGGCCGTCCTCCAGCGTCTCGACCGAGTGCGTCGGCAACCGCGGGCCGATGCGCACACTCGGCAAGTGCTGACGCAGCAGTGACAACAGGCCGGCCCCAAAGAGCGCCAGCGCCAGCGTCGGCCCCAGCGCCGGGTGAGTCCAGGTGCCTTGTGCGCCTCGAAGTGGTAAAGGCGCCAGCACCAGCGCGGCGGCTGCGGCGAGGGCGGCGGCAACGCGCAACTGCGATCCCAGGCGTTCATCCTTGTAGGGCGAAGCCAGCGCGACAAGCGCTGCAGCCAGGACGAGCGCGCCCATGGCCGTGCGCAATTGCGTGGCAGTGTCGCCTGGGGCGCTGGATACGGCGGCAATGGCCAGGACCGCGACAAGTGCGGTACTGCCTGCCGCAGCTGCGCGCCGCCCGCTCAACCAGGGCGCGGCGCTGGTGGCGGCGTATGCCGCTAGCGCGGGCAGTCCGAGCGTTACGACCAAGAGTGAGGCCTGCCACAGCATGGTGTCTGCGCCATGTCCGGACACGACCATGCTGGCCAGTTGCAACGGCCACCACAGACCAACCGCCGCCAACGCCAGGGCCATGCCGCGCAGCCCGCGCGGTGACAGTGCGGGGCTGCAGTTCAACTGGGCATGGAGCGAACCGGCCAACCACAACAGGGTGGCGCTGGGCAAGAAGCTACCAAGAATGGTCAACAGGCCTTGCATGGGGCTCAGAGATGAATTTCGAACGACTGGTCAAGGACGCGTGGCCCGCACGACCGGCATCGTGTGGGGCACCAGGATTCTCGGAGCGCGCGTCGCGTCATGCGCGGCGAAGTCCGTGAACAAAGTCGTTGATCTCGGTCCCGCTACACTGCGCCATGGCCGAAAAACCCCGTCCGACCGAGCTCACGGTGCACCAGCATTCCAAGCTGCTGGAAGTCGGTTTTGACGACGGCGCTGTGTTTGGCATCCCGTTCGAGTTGATGCGGATCTACTCGCCATCGGCCGAGGTGCAGGGCCACAGCTCGGGGATCTTTTCCTGGGAATACCTCTACTACCTGGGCTCGCAGCAGGACAAGCTTTGGCG
>JANOPR010000322.1:0-1714 GCA_031421955.1 Burkholderiales bacterium | reverse complement strand
CGTCCTGAATGAACTCTCGGACGTATGCCAAACCAATCGAGTCGCGGCCCTTCGGGATCGCCAACGCCTGTTCCTCGCCACCGGGTCGCCCGTCGAGCACACGGGATCCGGGGATGCGAGTGGCGATGTCGTACAGGTTCGTCTTCTGGGCGGCCATGACCTCGGCTTCACCCATCATGACCAGATCGATCAACGCAGACAAGTCGCGGCCGCGCACGACCGAAGCGTGCCTCAGTGCCTTGGTGAGTGCCAGGTCAGAGGCGCTGTTCGAGACGAGGGCCACGCGCACACCGGGACGGTCGGCGTCGCTGATGGATGCGATGCGGCTATCAGCGGGCACAAGGTAGCCGTAGTCGACCTCGAGGTGCGGCTGCGCGAAGTCGAATAGAGCTTGACGTTCCGGGGCCACGCCCAGGGAGCCGATGTCCCATGCCCCGGCCTGCCCGGCCGCCAGGTACGCCGTCGGGTTCGGGTACATGATCGGTTCGAACGGCACGCCCAGGCGCGCTGCGAGTGCGCTTCCCAAGTCATGCGACACGCCCCTCAAATCGCCCGAGTATGGGTCCCTGATGGCGTGGACGGGAACGCTGATGAGTCCCACGCGGAGTTTCCCAGTCGGAGCGAGAACCCTGCCGACTGCTTCGCCTGGATCTGAAGGGGCCACCGCGCAGGCGGCGACGATCACCGTGAAAAGAAAGCTAGCGGCGAATCGAATGCACGCCATGGTCGACCTCTTGCAATGTGTCGACTGGTGCTCTGGTTCCAGGGCCGTCGACGTGACCAGCATCGCCTCGACAGTCGCGTACCGCTACGTTGCAATCGATGGGCCAGCGATTCAGGTCACCGATATCGTAGCCCGGATGGCGGCCGCCAGGAAGCACAACTCGCCTGGCATCGAACTCCTCCCTGGCGCGCACCACGGAGACGGAACTTGTTGCGCGGGACGCATGGCTTGGATGTCGGGATTCAACCGATCAAGGCCAGTTGGCTGGGTCCGCGCTCCTGGCAGCAACCAGGCCTCACGCCGTCCACCGCCTCTCGAAGTCCTGCGCCGCGAACTGCTCAACCAGGAAGTCGACGAAGCAGCGCACCTTGGCCGGCAGATGCCTTCGCGTCGGGTACGCGATGTTGATCGTCAGGCGCTGCAGCTCCCAGTCTCGCAGCAGCGGCACCAGGCGGCCGGCGACGACGTCGTCGTGGATGATGTACATCGGCTGCATCAGGATGCCCAGGTGCCTGAGCGCGGCGGCGCGCACGATCTGGCCGTCGTTGGCTTCGAGCACGCCCCGCACCGGCAGCGCGGTCTCGACGCCGTCGCGCGTGAAGCGCAGCTCGTTGGGGTGGTTGGCCAGGTTGTAGATCAGCAGGCGGTGCTGGGCCAGCTCGTCGGGTGCGCGCGGCGTGCCGTGGCGCTGCAGGTACTGGGGTGAGGCGGCCAGCACGCGTTTGGTCTCGGCCAGGCGGCGCACCGTGATGGCCGAGTCGCCCTCGAACTCGCGGTTGCGGATTGCCACGTCGATGCCGCCCTCCAGCAGGTCGGCGTAGCGGTTGGAGGCGACGATCTCGAGGCGCAGGTCGGGGAAGCGCGCGCTGAACTCGGGCAGCAGGGGCGCGATGACGATCATCGAGAACGACAGCGAGGCCTGGATGCGCAGCAGCCCGGTGGGTTTCAGCACCGCCTCGTTGACTGCGGTTTCGGCTTCGAGCAGCTCGC
>JANOPR010000321.1:0-1751 GCA_031421955.1 Burkholderiales bacterium | reverse complement strand
CTGGGCTTCAGCTACAACAAACCCGCGCTCGAGAAAAAAGGCATCCCGCCACCGAAATGCTGGGCTGATCTGATCAAGCCGGCCTTCAAGAACGAGATCCAGGTGGCCGACCCGAACTCGTCGGGCACCTCGTACACCATGCTCGCCACCCTGGTGCAGATCATGGGCGAGGACAAGGCCTTCGACTACATGAAGGCGCTGCACAAGAACGTCAACCAGTACACCAAGAGCGGTGCGGCGCCGGCGCGCGCAGCGGCCACGGGCGAGTCGCTGATCGGCATCACCTTCCAGCATGACGCCGTCACGCAGGCCATCGGTGGCGCGCCGGTGAAGATCGTCTCGCCGTGCGAGGGCACCGGCTACGAGATCGGCTCGATGAGCATCATCAAGGGCGCGAAGAACCTGGCCAACGCGCGCAAGTGGTACGACTGGGCGCTGTCGCCCGAAGGCCAGGCGGTGGGCTCGGCCGCCAAGGTCAGCTACCAGGTGCCGTCGAACAAGAAGGCGCCCGTGCCCGCGGCGGCACCCAAGCTCGGCGACATCAAGCTGATCGACTACGACTTCGTCAAGTACGGCTCGTCGGCCGAGCGCAAGCGCCTGCTGACCAAGTGGGACGACGAAGTCTCGAAACTGCCCAAGTGATCGCGCAGGCCGCCCCCAACACGACGCCCGGCGCGGGCTGAATGACGGCCCAGGCCCTGCCGCGCGTGCTCGCGGCGCCACACGACCGCTGGACCGTCGGGCTGGCCGCTGCCGCGCTGGCGGCGGCCCTGTTTCTGCCCTGGTTTGCCGGCAAGGGCAGATCGGCGCTGAGCCTGGCGCTCGGCGACGCAGCCAGCGTGCATGCGCCGCTGGTCGTCGCGACGCTGCTCGCCTTGGCGTTCGCGTGGCGGGCGCACTTTGCCGCGCTGGCCGCGACCGCGGCGCTGGCACTGGGCTGGACCTTCAGCGCCGGGTTTGCGCTCGGCGTCGGCGGCTCGTCCTTCGGCCTGGGCGCCGCGGTGGCAATGACGGCGCTCACGCTGTTGCTGGCGCGCAGCCTGGCGCGGCGCGGACGCTTCGGCGGCGATGTCACGGTGGCCACGATCGTCGTCGTGATCGCCGGCCTGTTGCTGCTGTTCATCTTTTATCCCGTCGGCCGCGCCCTGATCTCGGCGCTGCGCGACAGCGCGGGCGCCTTTGCCCCAGGGCTGGCCTGGGAGCGACTGACCGCCAGCGACATCTGGGGCCTGGGCTGTTTTGGCGGCGGTGTGAATTGCGGCGTCGCGGTCAACTCGGTGATCCTGGCGACGATCGTCGGTTTCCTCTCCACCGCCTTTGCGCTGGTGCTGGCGCTGGCCGTGCAGCGTGGCAATTCGCGCAGCCTGGGTGCCGTGGCCAAGCTGATGTCGGTGCTGCCGATCGTCACGCCACCGTTCGTGATCGCGCTGGCGCTGGTGGTGCTGTTCGGCCGCACCGGCCTCGTGACGACGTTCCTGTCCGACACCTTCGGGCTGCCGCGCACGCGCTGGATCTACGGCCTGCCGGGGGTCACGATCGCGCAGGTGCTGTCGTTCACGCCGATCGCCTTCATGATGCTGTCGGGGGCGATCGCTGCGATCAGTCCGACGCTGGAGGAAGCCGCGCAGACCCTGCGTGCCTCGCGCGCCCGCGTCTTTCGCAGCGTGACCTGGCCGCTGCTGCGGCCGGCGCTGGCCAATGCCTTCCTGCTCGGCTTTGTCGAGAGCCTGGCCGACTTTGCCAACCCGATC
>JANOPR010000320.1:0-6069 GCA_031421955.1 Burkholderiales bacterium | reverse complement strand
GGATGTACTGGTACTGCTCCGCGGCGCCGGTCATCTTGTTCTGCCGACCCAGGGCCAGAATCTGCGTGAAACCGACGTAGAAGAACAGGCCCTCCATCAGACAGGCGAAGACGATCAGGCTCTTCAAGAGCGTCTGGTCGTTTTCGGGCGTGCCGGTGTGGAAGTGCGGAACGCTGATGGCTTCGATGAAGGGGATCAGGAACTCGTCCTTGTCGCGAATCGACGCCACCTCGTGGTAGGCATTGAAAATCTCGCTCTCGTCCAGGCCGAGTGATTCGACGATGTACTGGTAGGCGTGGGTGTGGATCGCCTCTTCGAAGGCCTGACGCAGCAGGAACTGGCGGCACTCCGGCGCCGTGATGTGCCGGTACGTGCCAAGCACGATGTTGTTGGCCGCCAGCGAATCGGCGGTGACGAAGAAGCCAAGGTTGCGCTTGATCAGGCGACGTTCGTCATCGGTCAAGCCGTTCGGGTCCTTCCAGGTCGCGATGTCGCGCGACATGTTGACCTCGTTGGGCATCCAGTGGTTGGCGCAACTCGAGAGGTATTTCTCCCAGGCCCACTTGTACTTGAATGGCACCAACTGGTTGACATCGGTCTGGCCGTTGATGATGCGTTTGTCCGCCGCATTCACCCGACGCGTCGTCGCAGCCGGTTTGGCAACTACGGCATGCACAGCAGTCGCGGCAGTCGCGGCAGTCGCGGCACCGACGGCCGGCAAAGCCGGCGATGGACGAAACGAAGGGGGTGACGAAACCATGGCCCGCGCCTCACGTGAAGGCTCTTGCGGGGTGCGAATTGTCGGTGTCGACTTTTTGCTAACGTTGTCTTCCCAGACCAGCATGTAGCTATTTCCTGTGCGTTGAATTATCAGAGTGTTGCGCACAAACACCAAGCATTTCTTGACATTGGTGCGCTCACGTTGTTGCGCTCAAGCATCGTGCAATGCACGCGTCTGCATCGACTTCAGATCACTGACAGGCCTCGCACGTCGGGTCATCGATGGCGCAGAACTTCACGTCGGTCGCCGCACCGTCGCTCACTTGCGCGCGTGCTTGCGCAGCCGCGACATCCAATGCCGACGATGCCGCACCAGCCGCCACGCCGCCTGAGCTGACCGAGTTGTGGTGGCCTCGATCGACGGTGCTCATTTCAGCGTGCGAGGCGCTCATCGTGCGCAGGTAGTAGGTCGTCTTCAGGCCGCGCAGCCAGGCCAGCTTGTAGGTTTCGTCCAGGCGCTTGCCCGATGCACCGGCCATGTAGATGTTGAGCGACTGCGCCTGGTCGATCCACTTCTGTCGCCGCGCGGCGGCCTCGACCAGCCAAGTCGCATCGACCTCGAACGCCGTGGCATAGAGTTGCTTGAGTGACTCCGGCACACGATCGATCAGATGCAGCGATCCCTTGTAGTGCTTCAAGTCCATAACCATCACGTCATCCCACAGGCCGAGCTTCTTCAGGTCGCGCACGAGGTACTCGTTGACGATCGTGAACTCGCCCGACAGGTTGGACTTGACCGACAGGTTTCCGAAGCAGGGCTCGATCGACGCGTCAACGCCAATGATGTTGGAGATCGTCGCCGTCGGCGCAATCGCCACGCAGTTGCTGTTGCGCATGCCGTGCTCAGAGATGCGCGCGCGCAGCGCGTCCCAGTCGAGCGTGGTCGACGTGTCGACGTCGACATACCCGCCGCGCTGTTCGGCCAGCAGTTTCAGCGAGTCCAGCGGCAGCACACCACGGTCCCAGAGCGAGCCGCGGTAGCTCGAGTAGCGACCGCGCTCGGCCGCCAGCTCGGTCGAGGTCCAGTAGGCGTGGTAGCAGACCGCCTCCATCGAACGGTCGGCGAACGCCACCGCTTCGGCGCTGGCGTAGGGCAGCTGCAACTCATACAGCGCGTCCTGGAAACCCATGATGCCCAGGCCCACCGGGCGGTGCCGCAAGTTGCTGTCGCGCGCCTTCTTGACCGCGTAGTAATTGATGTCGATCACGTTGTCGAGCATGCGCATCGCCGTGGCGACGGTCTGCTTCAGCTTGACATGGTCAACCTGCTTGACGCCATCCGGCCCGTCCGTCAAGTGCTGCACCAGATTGACTGAGCCGAGGTTGCAGACCGCGATCTCGCTGGCATTGGTGTTGAGCGTGATCTCGGTGCACAGGTTGGAGCTGTGGACCACGCCGACATGCTGTTGCGGGCTGCGCACGTTGCAGGCGTCCTTGAACGTGATCCACGGATGGCCCGTTTCGAACAGCATCGTCAGCATCTTTCGCCACAGGTCCCGCGCCGGCATGCGTTTGTAGAGCTTGAGTTCGCCGCGATCGACCTTGGCCTCATAAGCCGAGTAGGCCGCCTCGAACGCCAGGCCAAACTTGTCATGCAGGTCAGGGCAGGTGCTGGGCGAGAACAGGGTCCAGTCGCCGCCGTCCATGACCCGCTTCATGAACAGGTCCGGAATCCAGTTCGCGGTGTTCATGTCATGCGTGCGGCGGCGGTCATCGCCGGTGTTCTTGCGCAGGTCCAGGAACTCCTCGATGTCGAGGTGCCAGGCCTCCAGGTAGGCGCACACCGCGCCCTTGCGCTTGCCGCCCTGGTTGACGGCCACGGCGGTGTCGTTGACGACCTTCAGGAAGGGCACCACGCCCTGGCTCTTGCCGTTGGTGCCTTTGATGTAGGAGCCCAACGCGCGCACATTGGTCCAGTCGTTGCCCAGACCGCCGGCGAACTTGGACAGCAGCGCGTTTTCCTTCAGCGCCTCGTAGATGCCGTCGAGGTCGTCGGCGACCGTCGTCAGGTAGCAGCTCGACAACTGCGAGCGCCGCGTGCCGCTGTTGAACAGCGTGGGCGTGCTCGACATGAAGTCAAAGCTCGACAGCACGTTGTAGAACTCGATCGCCCGCGCCTCGCGGTCGATCTCGTTGAGCGCCAAGCCCATCGCCACGCGCATGAAGAAGGCCTGCGGCAGTTCGATGCGCGCTTCGTCGATGTGCAGGAAGTAGCGGTCATACAGCGTCTGCAGCCCAAGGTAGTCGAACTGCAGGTCGCGTTCGGCCTTCAGCGCGGCGCCCAGGCGGGCAAGGTCGTACTGCATCAACTTTTCGTCGAGCAATTCGGCGGCCACGCCCTTCTTGATGAAGCCGGGGAAGTACTCGGCGTAGCGCGTGCTCATCTCGCCCTGCGTCACCTCGTCGTTGAGGATTTCGCGGCGGATGGTGTGCATCAGCAGCCGCGCGGTGGCGCGCGTGTAGCCCGGCTCTTTTTCGATCAAGGTACGTGCGGCCAGGATCGACGCCTTGTAGACCTCGTCGATCGGCACGCCGTCATACAGGTTGCGCCGCGTCTCGGCCAGGATCGGCTCGGCTTTCACGTCGGCACCCAGGTCCGCGCAGGCCGACTCGACCAGGCCTTGCAGCTTTGCGTCGTCGAGCGGCACGCGCTGCCCGCGGTCGATCACAGTCAGCGCGGACGCCGGCGGAATCGCCCGCGACAGCGCCTGCTTGGCGCGCTCCTGGGCGCGGCGCTCGCGGTAAAGCACATAGGCGCGCGCCACCTCGTGGTGCCCGCCGCGCATCAAGCCGAGTTCGACCTGATCCTGCACGTCCTCGATGTGGAAGGTGCCGCCGCCCGGTCGCGAGCGCAGCAGCGCGCGGACCACGGCCTCGGTCAACCCGTCAACCGTCTCGCGCACGCTGGCCGAGGCCGCACCCTGGGTGCCATGCACCGCGAGGAAGGCCTTCATCAGTGCCACCGCCACCTTGTTCGGCTCGAAAGCGACCACGGCGCCGTTGCGGCGAATGATCTGGTAGCCCTGGTAGGCCGAGGTTGCGGCAACAGACATCGGCAGTTGGACCGGGTTGACCGCAGGCGTGACAGGAGAGGCGGCGGGAACAGCGTGCATGGAGAGGGCCTTATTCGAATGCGAGAGGCAGAGCGCGGTCAGTGCTCAGGCGACAGAAGCGGCAAAGCAGTAGCAAGTACGAGAAGTAAAGAGCGACAGTGGCACGTGGCAGTGAGCCTAGCGAGGCGTCACGCGGCGTCGTGCAAACAAGGGGGCATGCCGGCGCAATGGCCGCAAATCGACGCCCGCTGCAGGCTCGGCATGGGTCGGGCGTGATGCGGACACAGGCTGCAGCGTGGCTTTGAACGAGGGCGTGAGGTTATCACGCAGAACACTATATCTGGGGTGTGTCAGCGTATCAAGCACTACCGCTAGTGTTCGCATCCGTACCTTCCCCGATGGCGCAAAAGCACTTGCGCAGCCACGGACGGCCGCCCGCCAAGCGCGCGCTCGAGTCGGCGCCAGTCAAAGCCCGGTCCCGGATCGGCCTTGCGCCCAGGGGCGATGTGCTCATGCCCGACCACGGCCCGAATCGGGTACCGCCGTGCCAGTGACCGCAACAAGCGACTCAGCGTCGTGTACTGCGCTGGCTCGAATCGTTCTCCTTCGAGGCCCTCGAGCTCGATGCCGATCGACCAATCGTTGCATTGCTCCTGGCCTGCCCAGGCGGACACGCCGGCGTGCCAGGCACGGTCATCGCAGGAGACGAACTGCAAAGCCCTGCCATCGCGGCGAATGAAGAAGTGCGCCGACACGTGCAGCTCACGCAGACTGTCGAAGTAGGGATGGGCTTCCCAGTCCAGGCGGTTGGTGAAGAAGCGCTCGACCTCGGCGCCGCCATACTGGCCGGGAGGCAGGCTGATCGAATGCACCACCGCCAGCGTGATGGGCAGCCCCGGCGGGTGGGCGCCAAAATTGGGCGACGGCACATGGCGCGCGCCGCACCACCAGCCCGACCGCCAGACCGCGCGCCTCAAGCCTCGGTGCCGTTGTCGGCGCCAGCGACGACCACCCCCAGGCGGGCCATGCGGTAGCGCATCTGACGCAAGGACAGGCCCAGGCTCACGCCGGCTGCGGTGCGATTGAACCGGTGTCGTTCGAGTGCGCGCGTCAGGATGTCGCGCTCGACGTTGTCGAGGTGGCTTACCAGATCGGTCGGCAGGTCGACTTGGGTGTCAATCGCGACGGCCGCCACGGCCGCGGCGATGCGCGCGTCGAGCTCGGCATGGTCGGTCTCGACAAACGCGTCGTCGGCCAGACCCAGGTCATCGCGCTCGATGACGTCACCACCCGACAGGGCGACGGCACGGTGCAGCAGGTTCTCCAGCTCGCGCACGTTGCCCGGGAAGGGATAGTGCGACAGTCGCGTGAAGGCGTCGCGCGACAGCGTCGGTGGCGGCGCCACGCCGGCATCGCGCGCGATCCGCTCGAGCAGCGCGGCGCAAATCGGCGCCAGATCGTCCGCCCGCTCACGCAGTGGCGGCACGCGGATCTGGATCACGTTCAAGCGGTAGAACAGATCCTGGCGGAAGCGGCCTGCCTGCACCTCGGTCGCAACGTCCTTGTGTGTCGCGCTGAGCACGCGCGCGTTGACCGGGGTCTCGGTCACGGCACCGATCGGCCGCACCAACCGTTCCTGTATCACGCGCAACAGCTTGCTCTGCATCGACAGCGGCAGATCGCCAATTTCGTCGAGAAACAGCGTGCCTCCGTGGGCCGCCTGGAAGAACCCATCGCGATCCTCGTTGGCGCCCGTGAACGAACCCTTGCGATAACCGAAGAACTCGGCCTCGAGAAGATGCTCGGGAATGGCGCCGCAGTTGACCGCGATGAATGGCTGCCCGGCCCGCGGGCTGACATCGTGGATCGCTCGTGCGACCAGTTCCTTGCCGGTGCCCGATTCGCCCTGGACCAGCACCGGGGCCATGCTGCGCGCCACCTTCTCAATCAACGAGCGCACCTGCTGCATCGCCGCCGACTGGCCGGAGAGGCGACGCAAGGCCGGCGCCATCGACTCGCCGCCCGCCACAGCGGCCGGCATCGCATCGCGGGTCAGGTCTGGCGGCAATGGGCGCGACGTCTCGCGCGCCGGAGCCCGCGGTGCGGCCCTCGGCGAACCGCGCTCGCTGGGCAGACTCGCGGGCACCACGGTCGGTGCCGACTGCGGCGCTCGGCCCAGCGCCGAAGCCACAACCGCGCGGAACTGACGCAGATCGACCGGTTTGGTCAGGTAGTC
>JANOPR010000319.1:0-2277 GCA_031421955.1 Burkholderiales bacterium | reverse complement strand
TCTTCCTCGTCGAGGTCGCGGTAGGCGACGATCTCGGGGTGGCGGAACAGCGCGTTGCTGTCGAAGTTGAACTTGGCATCCAGCGCCTTGATGTCGCCGTTGCCCTCGAGGATCAGCGGGTTGATCTCGGCCAGGCTGGCGTCGGTCTCGACGTAGCAGCGGTAGAGCTTCTTGAGCACGTCGACCGCCTTCGGCTGGCTGCCCGAAGGAACGCCGATGCCGGCGGCGAGTTGCTGGGCTTGCGCGTCCGTGATGCCGACCAGCGGATCGATGAAGACCTTGATGATCTTCTCGGGCGTGTCGTGGGCCACCTGTTCGATGTCCATGCCGCCATCGGAACTCGCAAACAAGGCCACGGTCTGCGTCGCGCGGTCGGTCAGCGCGGCGACGTAATACTCCTTCTTGATGTCGGCGCCCTCTTCAATCAACAGGCGCCGCACCTTCTGACCTTCGGGGCCGGTCTGGTGTGTCTTCAGCTGCATGCCCAGGATCTGTCCGGCGAGTTGCTGCACCTCGTCATGCGAGCGCGCAAGCTTCACGCCACCGCCCTTGCCGCGGCCGCCTGCATGGATCTGCGCCTTCACGACCCAGACGCTGCCGCCGAGTTTCTGTGCGGCTTCGCTGGCCTCACGCACCGAGAACGCGGGGTAGCCTCGCGGCACGGGCACGGCGAACTGGCGCAGGAGTTCCTTGCCTTGGTATTCGTGGATCTTCATGGGCGGTGGGCTTGCGGGCGGGTCGAAGGCCGGGCACGCAGGCCCCGGGGCGCAGGGCACTTTAGCATGGTGCAATGCACCAAAAGCTCAAGCTCAAATGTCGTCGCCCGGCTCCGGGTCACTGCGACGCATGACACGCCGAATCACGTCGCCCGAGAACCCGCGGCCGGCCAAAAAACGCATCTGCCGCGCACGGTCTTTGGCAGCGGCGGCCGGGGCGCTGCCGTATTTGCGCAACCACACGGCGCGGGCGCGCGCGAGTTCGCTGTCCTTCAGCCGCTCGGTCGTTGCCGCATCGGGCACCGCGCCATGCTGGCCCAACTCCTGACGAATTCGCAGGTCGCCGTACCGCGCCGCGCGCGCATTGACTCGCGATTCGATGAACCGTGCGTCGCTGAGATAGCGCTGCGCCGCCAACCAGTCGAGCAGTGCCTCGACTTCGCGCTCGACTTCACGAGCATCTTGCGCGTCATCGGCGGCGCCACCGCCCTCGCCACCTTCGCGCGGGCGCTGACGTGCAACGCGCAACAGCTTGCGCCGCAACTCGACCCGGCTGTGTTCGCGCTGAGCCAGCCATTGCAGCGCTCGCGCCTTCAGCGACAGCGACAGCGGCCGCACCGCCATGGGCGCTTCCCCGTGCCGGGAATCAGGCCAGTGTCGGGCTGCTCCCAAGCGGCCTGAGCTCCCCTCGGGGGACGCGAGCGCAGCGAGCTTGGGGCGGTCATATCAGGTCGCGGCCGTGGTCGCAGGCTGCAGCATCGGAATGCCCATCGACTCGCGCACCTTGTTCTCGATCTCGACCGCGATCTCGGGGTTCTCGCGCAGGAACTCGCGCGCGTTGTCCTTGCCCTGGCCGATCTTCTCGCCGTTGTAGGCGTACCAGGCGCCGCTCTTCTCCAGGATTCGGGCATTGACGCCCATGTCGATGATTTCGCCCTCGCGGCTGATGCCTTCGCCGTAGAGGATGTCGAACTCGGCCACCTTGAAGGGCGGCGCGACTTTGTTCTTCACCACCTTCACCTTGGTTTCGCTGCCGATCACTTCTTCGGCCTTCTTGATGCTGCCGGTGCGGCGGATGTCCAGCCGCACCGAGGCGTAGAACTTGAGCGCGTTGCCGCCGGTGGTGGTTTCGGGGTTACCGAACATGACGCCGATCTTCATGCGGATCTGGTTGATGAAGATGACCATGGTGTTGGTCTTCTTGATGTTGGCGGTGAGCTTGCGCAGGGCTTGGCTCATCAGGCGGGCTTGCAGGCCGGGCAGGCTGTCGCCCATTTCGCCTTCGAGCTCGGCCTTGGGGGTAAGCGCGGCCACCGAGTCGATCACGATCAGGTCGATCGAGCCCGAACGCACCAGGGCATCGACGATTTCGAGCGCCTGTTCGCCCGTGTCGGGCTGAGAAATCAGCAGTTCCTGCAAATTGACGCCCAACTTCTGCGCGTACTGGATATCGAGCGCGTGTTCGGCGTCGATGAAGGCACAGGTGCCCGCGACCTTCTGCATTTCGGCGATGACCTGCAGGGTCAACGTGGTCTTGCCGCTTGACTCCGGGCCGTAGATT
>JANOPR010000318.1:0-3004 GCA_031421955.1 Burkholderiales bacterium | reverse complement strand
TGCACATCCTGTGGATCGCCATCATCATGGATGGGCCACCGGCCATGACCCTGGGCCTGGAGCCGGCGCGCGACGGCATCATGCGGGAAGCTCCGCGCGCAGCCGACGCGCGCTTCCTCACGCTCGCGCGCCTGGCGCGTTTGGCGATGTACGGGCTGACCATGGCAGCGGGCACGCTGCTGCTGTTGCACCACGCCCGACCGAGCGGCCCGGCCTACGCGCTGACGCTGGTTTTCACGACCTTCGTGCTATTCCAGTTGTTCAATGTGTTCAACGCACGCGTCGAGCACGCCTCGGCATTCAACCGGCAATTCTTCAGCAATGCAAAACTATGGTCCGCGCTCTCCGTGGTGCTGGGTCTGCAGGTGTTGGTGGTGCATTGGGCGCCGGCGCAGGCCCTGTTTCACACCACCGCCTTGTCAGCCCAGGACTGGGCGCTGGCCTTTGCGGTGGCCTCATCCATCCTGCTGCTCGATGAAGGCAGAAAGCTGCTGCTCAAACTCTATCGTGGTCAACGCCACAGCCCTGCATGAACCCGAAGTCACCGATGAATCCACCCACACCCATCAAAGCACTGGTCGCCATCGATGGCTCCGAAGCGTCGCTCCATGCCGCGCGGCACGCATTGCGATTGCACACCCTGGGCTTGAAGTGCCACTTCGTGTTGGCCACAGTCCAGGAGCCCAACTACAACTTCGAGTTGATGCTGGCGCCCGCTACCGAGGTGCTCGAACGCCTGACCGGTGCCGTCGGTGCGCGCGCGCTGGCGCCAGCCTGTTCGCTGTTCGACGCGGCGGGCATCGGCTACGAATCCGAGATCGGGGCGGGCGACCCGGCAGCCGCGCTGCTCGACATCGCGGCCCGATTCGGCTGCGAGTTCATCATCATGGGAGCGCGGGGCCACGGCGCGTTGCGCGGCGCGCTGCTCGGATCGGTGTCGCAAGCCCTGTTGCAGGCATCGCCGCTGCCCGTGACGATCGTCAGGCCCAAGGCGGAGTCGCTCTGATCGACTCCACCATCACCCGAGGAAACCAAGCATGCGCATACTCATCCCCGTCGATGGCAGCAGCGACGGCAAGTCCGCGATCGCCTTCGTCGCATCCCGCACCACCTTGATCCAGCAGCAGCCCGACGTCGAGTTGCTCAACGTCCAGTACCCGGTGTCGGCAGTCCGGGCTCGGCCGTCGGCAAGGTCGCGGCTGAGGACGCTGCCGACCTGATCGTCATGGGCTCCCACGGTCACACCGGTTTGCGGAGCGTGCTGTTCGGCTCGGTGACCCAGGCTGTCCTGGCATCCTGCACCACGCCCTTGCTCGTGCTGCGCGACGACGTGGTCCCGAAGAAAGACTCGTTGCGAATCGGCATTGCCCTGGACGGCAGCAAGTATGGCGTCGCAGCCGTCAGGTTCGTGCTCCAACACCGCGAGCTGTTCGGCGCGGCGCCCTCGGTCACTCTGCTGCATGTGGTGCCGGACCTCCTGAATCTGGTCGTGCCTGGCTTCTTTGCAGGAAAGCCGGTGCCGAGCTTCGAGCCGGCGCAAGTCGAAGCGATGCAGCTCGCCGCATTCGAGCAGGCGATGGCCGTGCCGCGCAAGTTGCTCGCGGCAGCCAGCCTCCAGACCAAAGAGCTGCGCCTGATCGGAAACAATCCTGGCGATGAGATCGCGGCCTGCGTCAAGAAGAACAAGCTCGATATCCTCGTGCTGGGCTCCCATGGACGTGGCGCGCTGCGAGGCGTCACGCTGGGTTCCGTCTCCACGCGCGTGGCCGCCAAGTGCCGAAATCCGCTGCTGTTGATCAGGCTGGCGTAGCCATTCGCGGCAGTGCAATTTGCAGCCGCCTGGCGCCATCGCCGTTGGATTCGGCCCTCACGCCATCGGTCTGCGCCGCCCTACGGCCCTGGCGCCGCTAGCCGCGGCTCGGCGGCCAAGCGTTCGCGTTTTGCGAACGCCAGTGGCGGCCCTAGCCTGCCCCCCAGGCGCGGCGTGTAGGACGGCGCAGCGCGCCGACGCACGTTCAAGAACGACAACCGAGTGGCCAAGCCGGCAGCGCCCGGCAGCGCGATACTTCGATGCGGTGACCACTCCGCATTCGGAAAGCAGGCGCAATGGAGTTCAAGGACTACTACAAGGTGCTGGGTGTCGAGCGCGATGCCGGCGACGACGAGATCAAAAAGGCCTTTCGCCGCCTCGCGCGCAAGCACCACCCCGACATCAGCAAGGCCGCCGACGCGTCGGCGCGCATGCAGGAGCTGAATGAAGCTCACGAAGTCCTGCGCGACAAGGAAAAACGCGCCGCCTACGACCGCGTCGGCCAGGATGCGCAGCCCGGTCAGGCGTTCCAGCCGCCACCGGGCTGGGACAGCGGCTTCGAGTTCAGCGGCGCGCCCGGCGAATTCAGCGACGGCGCCGACCACAGTGCGTTCTTTGAAGCCCTGTTCGGTGCTGCCCGGCAGCGTGGCGCTCAAGGCCGCGCGGGCGCGGGGGGCGAACGATCGCGCGCACGCCGGGGTCAGGACCACCATGCCAAGATCGTGGTGCCGCTGGAAGACACTTTCAAAGGCGCGACGCGCGAACTGACGCTGCACAGCCCCGCGATGGACGCCGCGGGCAACGTGACGCTGCATGAACGCACGCTGCAGGTCAGCATCCCCAGGGGCATCCGCGCTGGGCAGCAGATTCGCCTGGCGGGCCAGGGCTCGGTGGGCCTGGGCGACGGGCCGCGCGGCGACCTGTATCTGGAAATCGAATTCGCAGCGCATGCGCGTTGGCGCGTCGACGGGCGCGATTTGTACTACACCTTGCGGCTCGCACCCTGGGAGGCTGCCCTCGGCGCCGCCCTCAACGTGCCGACGCCGGACGGCTTGGTCGAGATGAACGTGCCTGCCGGTTCACAAACCGGCCGCAAGCTGCGCCTGCGCGGGCGCGGCATCCCCGGCAGCCCGGTGGGTGACTTCTACGTGATTCTGGAACTGGTGCTGCCGCCGGCCAATGACGACAAGGCGC
>JANOPR010000317.1:0-4200 GCA_031421955.1 Burkholderiales bacterium | reverse complement strand
GCCACGGGCGACCGGCGTCCCGGCCACGGGAATAGATCCACGCAAACGAGCCGGCCAGTAGCACATGCGCCGACAGCATGATGGGGAAGTACCGCTGCGAGTCCTCCGGGCTGCGAAACATGTGCTGCAGCTTGGCGTAATAGGCACCGAGAAGGACGCCGTGGACGACGAAGCTGCCGGCCATCCAGAGCACGAACAGCACGAACCAGGCGATCACGAAGGTCTTGGTCATGGGCCGCTTTCAATACCGCGCACAGCGCACGGCCGCCGGCACGATAGCGGCGCGTCGAACCGGTGGCAAGCCATGGTTTGCCCTCAGCGGTGCGGCGGCGTCGCGCTGACCTGTTGCGCAACGGCCCGCCCCAACTCGATCACCGCCATCGCGTAGTAGCTCGACCAGTTGTAGCGTGTGAGCGCATAGAAATTGCCGGTGCCCGCGACGAAGCTTCGCGCGGCGTTGCCATTCTCCAGTTCGACCAGCGCCAGCAGGCCGTCATGCGCCTGGGCCTCCGGGGGCAGCAGGGCGCCGTGCTCGGCGAACTGCTGCGGCGTGAAGGTCGGCAGGATGTCGGGCACCAGCATGCGGGCGCGGTCGATCGTCGCCGTGGGCGCGGTCACCGCGTAGTGCGCGGGCAGGTCGCGCTGCCAGCCGAAGGCGGCCAGGTAATGCGCGACGCTGCCCACCACGTCGGCGGCCTGATCGATGCGCATCAGTTCGATGCGCCCGTCGCCGTCGAAGTCGACGGCATAGCGGTTGATGCTGCCGGGCCTGAACTGCGGCAGGCCGATGGCGCCGGCAAATGACCCCATCACTGATTGCGGATCGCGTCCCTCGCGCCGGCACCACAACAACAGTTCTTCGAGTTGCTGGCGAAAGAACGGCGAGCGGTCGCTGCGGCCTGTGGGGAAATCAAAGCCGAGCGTGGCCAAGGCATCGAGGCTGCGAAAGTTGCCCATGATGCGGCCGTAGAACGTCTCGACGCCAACGATCCCGACCACGATCTCGGCGGGCACGCCCCAGCGCCGCTCGGCCTCTTGCAGCCAGGCCTGGTTGGCGCGCCAGAAGGCCGCGCCGGCGGCGATGCGTTCGCGCTCGACGAAGCGCGCGCGGTAGACGGCCCAGTTCTTGGCCACGCCGAGCGGCGGCGGCATGATCAATCGCGCGGGTGCGGCGACGAACTTCGCCTGCGAGAGTTGCTCGCGCACCCAGGCGCCGTCCAGACTGGGATTGCGCGCGGCCACTTCGTCGGCGAATCGCATCACGTCGGCGCGCTGCGCATAGGTCGTGGCGGCGAGGGCGGCGGGGCCGGGCGCGGCGTCGTGGCGTGGCTGGGCCCCTGCGCTGCCCGCGGCATGCAGCAGGCAAAGCAGCAAGCCGGCCGCGACGTAGCGCGGCAGACGATGAAATGTCGAACTCATGCGCGATTATCGCGACCGTGCGGCGGCGGTTGCGGCGACAAATCCGCGCCACCACGCCGAGTCGGGTCGCGCGCTCGCAACGCGGCCGTAGCGCTGGTGGTCGAGCGCTTCGAGATGCGCCGCGACGGCCTCGGCACCTTCGCCCAGTTGTGTGCGAACGCGCGCGGCCAGCGTACGCGGCGCCTCGTGCATCGCGGCTTGGACGCCGAGGGCGCCGAGGCGACGGGTCACGCGCATGCGCAGCCGCTGCCATGGGTCCAGGCGATGGCGGTCCCACCAGGCCCAGCCTGCGCCGAACAGGCTGGCCGCGCTGAGCAGGCCGATCAGCAGGTAGGCCAGGTCTTCCCAGGTCGGTGAGCGAATTCCGAGGTCCTTGAGCAAGTCGAACTGCTGCGCGCGGGAGTAGCTCAGGATCCATTGATTCCAGCGGTTGTTGATCTGCTCGGCGAAGGCACGCACCTGCGCCATCAGCGCTGGGCTGACCGCGGCAATGGCGTTGGCGACTGCGCCGGGACGCGGCCGCAGCGAGCGGCTGATCGTGATGCGCTCGGGCGCCACGGCGGCGGTCGGATCCACGCGCACCCAGCCGCGACCGGCCAGCCAGACTTCGGCCCATGCGTGGGCGAAGCTGTTGCGTACGACGAGGTAGCCGTCCTGCAGTTCGGGATCGGCGCCCTGGTATCCGGTGACGATTCGCGCAGGGATGTCCAGGGCGCGCATCACGACCACGAAGGCGGTCGAAAAATGTTCGCAGAAGCCCTGCTTGCGGTCCAGCCAGAACTCGTCGATCGCGAACCGGCCCTCGTCGTCGTCGCCATAGCTGCCCGGTGTCAGCGTGTAGGTGAACCCACTGCGGATCGTGTTCATCACGGCTTTCACCAGGTCCTCGGGCCGGGCGTTGGCGTGGCGTGGGTCGTCGCGCAGCGCCTCGGCCCAGGCCAGGGTGCGCGGGTTGTAGCCGGGCGGCAATTCCACGTAGGCGCGCAGCGATGGCTCATCTTGCACTGGGCCATGCCGGTGGTTCAGATAGGCGCGCGCGGTCAGCCGCAGTCGCTCCGTGACCGCGCGCTGCGTCGTCCACTGCAGGTCGGAGCGCATGAACGCGCGCACGCCCTCCAGTTGCGGCGCATCGGCATCGGTGGCGGGCGTGGCTTCGAGCAGCGGCAGCAGGGGCAGCCGGTTCGGCTCGAGCGTCATTTCATAGGGCAGGGCAGGGCCGCTGACGCGCAGTTGCGCGCCGCGCCGCTGTGCCTCGCCGTAGGCGGGTTCAAGACGGTTCCACTCGATGCCGTCGAAGCGCGCCAGCACCGGGCCGCGCCAATAGAGGGCTTCGGACGGCGGCTGCGCGCCGGCGTCAAAGCGCACGCGAAAGGCGATGCTCTCGTCCAGCGCCAACTCGGCGATGCCGCCCATGCGCAGGCTGCCCGACAGGCCCGTCTTGGCCAGCGTGTCCTGCGGCACCGCCCACAGCGGCGTCATGCGCGGGAACAGCATGAACAGCACAATCATGATCGGCGCGCCCAGCAGAGCGGCCTTGGCTGCGACCGCGCCGGCGCGCGCCAGCGGCGGGCGCCCGACCGGCATGTGCGCCAGCACCAGGGCGGTCAACAGCCCCCACACCGAGACCAGCATCGTGGCGGCCACGAGCAGGGACTGTGAGTAGAGAAAGTTCGTCAGAACGATGAAGAAGCCCAGGAAGAACACGACCATGGCGTCGCGGCGTGCCCGCAACTCCAGCGTCTTCAGCACCATCAGCACCACCAGCATCGTGATGCCGGCGTCCTTGCCGAGCAATGTGCGGTGGCTCCACAGGGTCATTGCCATCGCCAGCACGAGCACGGCGATCAGCGGCCAGCGGCCGGGCAGTGCGGCATTCGTGATGGCCAGCCTTGCGCGCCAGAGGATCACGATCACCGTGAGCCACGGACACCACCACGGCAGGTGGGCGAAGTGCGGCGCCAGGGTCCAGCCGATCACGGCCAGCAGGAACAGCACATCGCGCGTATCGCGCGGCAGGTGCGACCAGCCGGGCCAGCGCAGCGTCATGTCCACCGCCCCAAAGCGTCCAGGCTGCGGCGTTGTTGCGCGTTGCCGATGCCCGGCATGACCTCGACGCCGGGCAGGCGCAGGCCGTGCGCCAGGCCGGCCGCTTCGGCAGCGAGGACCCAGGCTGCCAGCCGGGACAGCCGCGCTTCGGTGTCGGGCAGGTGCGTCTGTTGCCAATCGAGCCACAGCTCTTGCTGCAAGGCGCTGCTGGTGTCGCGACTGACGAGTTCACCGGTGCGCGCTGCCTTTTTCCAGACCACGCGCTTCAGGGCGTCACCGCGGCGATAGGCCCGCACGCCCTCGAATTCGCCGCTGTCGCTGGCCCGGCTCTGGGCCGCTTCGCCGCCCGCGGCGGGCGCTGCCGGCAACGGCGCTGCCGGCCGCTCGGGTGCCGGCCACGCCAGCACCTGAGCCGCCGGGCGCCACACGGTCCAGGCACGGAAGAGGCCGAAGGGATAGCGGGTTTCGGCATGCAAGGTCGGCACCTCGTGCAGGCCGCGGTGCGGCGGCACGAAGGCCAGGTGCGCACTGGCCTGGCCCCCGGCCGGCACATCGACGTAGACATCCTGCTCGCGGCTGGCGGCGGCGCCGAACCCCAGGCCGACCCCATGCTGCAGGCGTGCCGGGCTGCTCAGCACCACCTCGAGTGGCAAGGCCTGGCCGGCAAAGCCAGGCTGCGGCGGCTTGAGGTGCAGGGTCAGGCCACGCAGGGTGTTGTGCGTCAGGTGCATCGAG
>JANOPR010000316.1:0-3060 GCA_031421955.1 Burkholderiales bacterium | reverse complement strand
CACTGACGAGCACCTGCCGCAGGCGCCGCACTGGCGCCACGGCGTGCAGGCCGACCGCATCGAAGCGCGCCTGCGCCGCGACACCGAACGCAAGATCAAGGCCGTCTGCGTCGTGCACAACGAAACCTCGACGGGGGTCACCTCCGACATCGCGGCCGTGCGCCGCGCCATCGATGCGGCCGGCCACCCGGCGCTGCTGATGGTCGACACGGTGTCGGGGCTGGCCAGCGCCGACTACCGGCACGACGAATGGGGCGTCGATGTGGGTGTCGGCGGTTCGCAGAAGGGCCTGATGCTGCCGCCCGGCATCAGCTTCAACGCGCTCTCGCCCAAGGCCCTGGAAGCCAGCAAACACGCCAAGTTGCCGCGGGCGTTCTGGGCCTGGGACGAGATGGTCGAGATGAACAGAAGCGGCTACTTTCCGTACACCCCGAATACGAACCTGCTGTACGGCCTCAACGAGTCCATCGACATGCTGCTCGAGGAAGGTCTGGCCAAGGTCTTCGCGCGCCACCAGCGCTGGGCCGAGGGCGTGCGCACGGCGGTGCGCGCGTGGGGCCTGGAGATCCAGTGCGCCGACCCGGCCGTCTACTCGCCGATCCTCACCGGCGTGGTGATGCCAGCCGGCGTCGACGCCGACCGCGTGCGCCGGCTGATATTCGAGCGCTTCGACCTGTCGCTGGGCATGGGCCTGGGCAAGGTGAAAGGGCGCATGTTCCGCATCGGCCACCTCGGCGACAGCAACGACCTGACGCTGCTGGCCGCGCTGGCCGGTTGCGAGATGGGCCTGAAGCTCTCAGGCGTGGCGTTGGCGGCCAGCGGTGTGCAGGCGGCGATGGACCACTTTGCCGCCCACCCTCAGCGCGACGCGTCGCACGCCGCCTGAAGCCACGGCATCCTCAAGCCGGCCGCTGCTGCGACGGCACGAAGGCGTCGGTAAAGCACAGCGGCTCTTCCAGCCCCTGGGCCATGAAGTCCGGTACCGCGGCTTGCACCATCTGCGCCGATCCGCAGGCGTAAACCTCGTAGCCGGTGAGGTCGGGATGGTCGGCGAGCATCGCCTTGTGCACGAAGCCGCGCCGCCCGGGCCACGGGGCATCGGGCGCGGCATGCGAGAGCACCGGAACGACGGAGAAATTCGGGTGCTCGCGTTGCCATTGCTCGGCCAGCTCGAGCGCATACAAGTCCTTGGCCTCGCGCACGCCCCAGTACAACTGCATCGGCCGCCGGATGCCGCGGTGCCAGGCGTCTTCGACGATGCTCTTGATCGGCGCGAAGCCGGTGGCGCCGGCCACGAACAGGATCGGCCGCTCGCTTTCGCGCAGCGTGAAGCGCCCGAGCGGACCCTCGAAGTCGATCGCGTCGCCGACCTTCATGGTCATGAAGACCTGGGTCGTGAAGCGGCCGCCGGGGATGCGCCGCACATGCAGCTCGATCAGGGCGTTGTCGTGCGGCGGATTGGCGAACGAGAAGGCGCGCCGCTGGCCGTCCTCGAGCACGATGTTGATGTACTGGCCGGCGGTGAAGGCCACACGCTCGCCCTCGGGCAGCGCGATGCGCAGGCGGATCACGTCGTAGGCGATGCGCTCGAGACTGTCGATGCGGCCATGCCAGCGCTGCGCCGCTGCGGCTGTGCCCAGGCTCGGCACGTCGACTTCGAGCTCGACATCGTCCAGGGCGACCGCGCAACACATCAGCGCCTTGCCGCTGGCGCGCATGGACTCGGTCAGCGCCGCGGGCTGGTAGGGGCCGAGGTCGATGCGGCCATTGAGCACGGTGCACACGCACAGGCCGCAACCCCCCGCGCGGCACTCGAAGGGCAGCGGCAGGCCGGCGCGCAGACCGGCGTCGAGCAGGGTCTCTCCGGCGCGCGCAGTCACGGGCACGGCGCCCGGGTGCATCGTGACCTGCAGTTGCACGCGTGCGCCGCGTTGCGGCGGCAGCCAGGGCATCGCCAGCAGCACCAGGGTTCCAACGACCACCAGGGCCCACACGCCGGCCAGTGGCCAGGCGTAGACCAGCGGGTAGAGCGCGAGAAGGAACCAGTCGAGCTCGAGCGTGGTGGGCGCCAGTGCGAGGTTCGCGGCACCGCCCTGGCTCAGCACCGGCTGCACCAAGGCCAGCACCAGCAGCATTGCCACCACGGCCACCGCGATCGGCCGTGGCGGCTGCGTCTGCGCCTTGGGCACGCGCTGCACATGGACCCACATCAGCAGCAGCGCCAGCAGCGGCACGCCGATGTGGATGAAGACCAGCAGCGAGAACAGGCGGTCGCTGACGCTGGCGGGCACGATGAAGTTGCGGATCAGCGAGCCGCCGAAGCCGGGCAGCCAGTCCATCCACTCGAAGCTGGCCTGGGTGACGAACTGCGCCAGGCGGTCCCACGGCAGCATGTAGCCGTTGGCGCCGGCGACGTAGATCAGCCAGATCAGCGCCACGCCGGTGACCCACGAAAACCAGCGGTAGCCGCGCAGGCGGTCGAAGGCGAAGTAGCGCAGCGCGTGGACGGCCATCGCCGCGACCATCGCGTCCGAGGCGTAGCGGTGCACGCTGCGGATAACACCGCCGGCGAACCATTGGTCTTCGGTGAGTGATTGCACCGAGCGGTAGGCGCCGGCGACGCTGGTGTCAAAAAACGCGTACAGGTACAGCCCGGTCGCGCCGACGACCCAGAACAGGAAGAAGATCGTCGAACCCAGGTGGTACAGCGGATTGAGCTTGTCGCCAAAGGCGCGGTTGAACAGTGCCTCAGCATGCATGAAGCCCGCACGAAGCGCGCGCTGGAAGGCGCGCATCATCGGCGTGGACGCAGCGCGCCGAGCACAACGACGACGAACAGCAGGCCACCGACGATAGCCACCAGGCCGCCCAGGCCCATCAGCCCCATGCCGGCGATCTCGCCCGCGCTGCGCAGCACCTGTTCGCTGCCGGCGACCTTGCGTTGCACGCCGTAGCCGCCCGACCAGACCAGGCCGACGATGTGCATCAGCTGGCCCACACCGTAGAGGATCGGCTGCGCTACCGCGAGCCGGCCCTGCGGCGCGCGCCAGCCGAGCTGCG
>JANOPR010000315.1:0-1874 GCA_031421955.1 Burkholderiales bacterium | reverse complement strand
TCGAGCGCGCCACCAGGTCGGCCCAGGTGTCGATGTCGGCCTGCGTGTAGCCCACCACCGTGGGCTTGCCGGTGGTGCCCGAGCTGGCGTGGATGCGCACCACCTGCTCGCGCGGCACCGCGAACATGCCGAAGGGGTAGTGGTCGCGCAGATCCTTCTTGGCTGTGAACGGGAACTTGGCCAGGTCGGCCAGCGACTTGCAATCCGACGGGTGCACGCCGCGCGCATCGAAGGCGGCGCGGTAATGCGCCACGTTGGCGTAGGCCCGCTCCAGCGTCGAGCGCAAGCGTTGCAGTTGCAGCGACTGCAACTCATCCTGGCTGGCGCGCTCGATCGGCTCGAGGTCGCCGGGGGCGGGTGTCTTCACCGGCATCGCTTCGTCTCCTGCTTCACGACCGGCCCGCAGACTTGCCGATCGGCAGGCCTGCCACCAGCGCCTTGCCCTTCATCGTGTGCGAGCGGCCGCGGAAGACGGCGATGCGCTCGCCGCGCTGGTTGGTCACTTCGATGTCGTAGACCCCGGTGCGCCCGGCCTTGCTCACCTCATGCGCGGTGGCGGTGAGCACATCGCCCAGGCGCGAGGCGGCAAACAGGTTGATGTCGAAACCCGAGGCCACCGTGAGCTCGTTGTAGGCGTTGCAGGCGAAGGCGAATGCGCTGTCGGCCAGCGTGGCCACCAGGCCGCCGTGGCAGAGGTCGTGGCCGTTGAGCATGTCCTCGCGCACCGGCATCAGGAGCGTGGCCGTGCCCGGGCCGATGGCCAGCACCTGCATGCCCAGCGCCCTGGAGGCGCGGTCGTTGGCCCACATCGCATCGCGGGTGGCCTCGGCGATCTGTTGCGGGGTCGTCATTCAGCGGTCCGTGAACTTCGGGGCGCGCTTGCCCAGAAACGCCGCCACGCCTTCGGCGAAGTCCGGCGCGCGGCCGAGTTCGCCTTGCGTGCGGGCCTCGAGCGTCACCGCCTCGGCCAGGCTCGAGCGGCTGCCGGCATCGATGACGCGCCGCGTGGCGGCCAGGGCGCGGCTGGGCATCGCGGCCAGGCGCTGCGCCATGGCCAGCGCGGTGTCCATCAGCGCCGCGTCGTCCACGCACTTCCAGATCAAGCCGATGCGCTCGGCCTCTTCGGCCGGCAGCTTGTCGCCCGTCATCGCCAGCGCCAGCGCGCGCGCCCGGCCCACCAGGCGCGGCAGCAGCCAGCTGCCGCCGGCATCGGGAATCAGGCCGATCTTGCTGAAGGCCTGGATGAAGCCGGCGCTGCGCGCGGCAAAGACGATGTCGCAGCCGATGGCCACATTGGCGCCGGCGCCGGCCGCCACACCGTTGACCGCGGCGATCGTCGGCACCGGCATCGAGAACAGGCGCTCGGACAGCGGCCGGTAGCGCATCTCGATCACGGCGCCGACGTCGACCTCGCCGGTCATGGCCGGGTCCGACAGGTCCTGGCCGGCACAAAATCCGCGCCCGCTGCCGGTGATGATCACGGCGCGGATGCCGGGGTCGGCGGCCGCGGCCTGCAACGCGGGCAGCAACTCGCCATGCATCACGGCAGTGAAACTGTTGAGCGCGGCGGGCCGGTTCAGGCACAGCGTGCGCACCCGGCCGGTGGTGCTGATGAGGACGGTCGGTTCGGTCATGGGTTGCCTCGGTGTCGGGCCATGGAGTGGTGTCGGGTGCGGTCGCCCAACTCGCCGCCTGTTCATCGACCGATCGGTCGACGAATTCTAGACGGCCGGGGCCCGAACTCGCGCACGAGGGTAGCGACTGGGCCGCGCTGCATCAACAGGCAGAATTGCCCATTCTCCCGAAGCACGCCGCGTGAGCCCCACTGTCCCCCGCATGATCCTGTTGGCGCCCATGGAAGGCGTGCTCGACCA
>JANOPR010000314.1:0-5387 GCA_031421955.1 Burkholderiales bacterium | reverse complement strand
CGATTTGCGCAACGCCGGCTTCAAGCTCGCGCCGGTCGACACCAACCTGTTCCCCGGCGGCTGGAACAACCTGACGCCCGAGATGCTGCCGCTGGCGGTGCAGGCGGCGATGGCGGCGATCGAGAAGATCTGCCCGGAGGCGAAGAACCTGCTGCTGGTGCCCGAGCTGCACACCCGCAACACCTTCTACCTCGCCAATATCCAGCGCCTGACGCAGATCTTTCACCAGGCCGGCCTGAACGTGCGCCTGGGTACGCTCGACCCCGAGGTCAAGCAGCCGGTGACGCTGGCGCTGGCCGACGGCAGCACGCTCACGCTCGAGCCGCTGCAGCGCACGCGCGGGCGCCTGGGCACCAAGAACTTCGATCCCTGCACGGTGCTGCTCAACAACGACCTGTCGGCCGGCGTTCCCAGGGTGCTGGAACACCTGCACGAGCAGTACCTGCTGCCGCCGCTGCATGCCGGCTGGGCGACGCGGCGCAAGAGCCGTCACTTCCAGAGCTACGAGGAGGTGGCCAAGAAATTCGCCAAGCTGCTGGGCATGGACTCCTGGCTGATCAACCCGATGTTCGCTCAATGCGGCGAGGTCAAGTTCGCCGAGGGCGCGGGCATCGAGTGCGTGCAGGGCCATACCGACGCGCTGATCACGAAGATCCGCCGCAAGTACAAGGAATACGGCATCAACGAGAAGCCCTTCGTGATCGTCAAGGCCGACAACGGCACCTATGGCATGGGCATCATGACGGTGCGTGACGCCAAGGAACTCGAAGCCTTGAACCAGCATGCCGCGAACAAGATGGGCCGGGTCAAGGGTGGCCACGAGGTCACCGAGGTGATCATCCAGGAAGGCGTGCCGACCTACGAGCGCGTGAACGACGCCGTGGCCGAGCCGGTGGTCTACATGCTCGACCGCTACGTCGTCGGCGGCTTCTATCGCGTGCATGCCGAGCGCGGCGTCGACGAGAACCTCAACGCGCCGGGCTTGGCCTACGTGCCGCTGGCCTTCGCCGAAAGCACGCAACTGCCGCGGGCCGGCGTCAAGCCCGGCGTCAGCGCACCCAACCGCTTCTACATGTATGGCGTGATCGCGCGGCTGGCGATGCTGGCGGCGAGCTACGAACTCGAAGCCACCGACCCCGACGCCGAGGTCTACGACTGAGGGCCGCGTGCCTCACGTCACCGCGATCGGCGCCCCGGCCGAGCCGGTCGCGCCCTTGATGGGCATCGTCGCAAAGATGTAGACGAACTGGTACTTGCGGTCCTTGATCAGGTCGTCGAAGAACAGGTTCTCGTGGTTGAAGATGCCGTTCTTGGTCAGCAATTCGGCGTGCACGGGAAAGGCCAGGCGCTTGTCGGGGTTGGGAACGACTTCGGTGGCCCAGGTGTCGGCACCGGTGAGTGCGACTTGTTTTTCGACCAGCCACCGCGCGACCTCGACGCCGATGCCGGGCTCGCCGCCGTTGAAGCGGTCGTTGTTCTTCATCCAGAGGCTGCCCCAGCCGGTGTTGAAGAACACGGCGTCGCCGGGCTGGATGTCGGCCTCTTTCATGTTCTGTTTGTCGAGCGCGGCGCGCACATCGGCGAGCTTGATTTCCTGGCCGGCGTCCCACATCGCGCCGCGGCTGCCGGCCACGTCGACCAGATGGGCGCGGGTGAAGAATGGCTTGACCTTCTCGGCGCCGAGCTTGTTCAACCCGTAGGCGCCATTGATCTCTTGCGCCGTGTGGCCGTTGTAGAAGCGCATCTCGTTCTTGTCGCCGTCCTTGCCGAGCTGGATGCCGATGTGGCCCAGGCCGTCGAACTGGGTCCCGACCTGGCCGATCTCAGTGGCCAGGAAGTCGTCGTTGTAGACCAGCTTGTTCTCGCCGAAAGGTCCGCCGGTGGGCCCGCCGGGAATGCGCAGCGAGAAGGCGCGTGCGCCGAACAAGGGCATGCCGGATTCGTACACACGGCCGATGCGATAGACCTTGCCGTCCTTGATCCACTTGGCCGAGTCGAGCACCTTGGCAGGCGTCATCAGGTTGGAGGCGCCGGCCTCGTCGTCCTTGCCCCAGCGCGAGGGCCACCAGGCCTGGGGCGAGGCCTGCGCATGCGCTTGGCCGATCAGCGGCGCGAGCGAATACTTGCCGTGCATCGCGCCGGCCACGGCAGCGACGCCTGCGCCGGCCACCACGGCCGTGCGGAAAAAATCGCGGCGTGCCGGTTCGGCTTCCTGCGGGGTCGTGTCGGGCGCCGGATTCGGATTGTCGTCATTCATGCGAGGTCTCCTGTTGAAGAGCGGCACTACTATGCAGAGCTATGCGCGCGTTGTCCATCGCCTTGCCAGCCTGGCCGTGAGTTCGCCCAGCCCCTTCGCGAGCGACGACGACCCGGCCAGAACGCCCGTCTTCGTGCTCACCGGCTTCCTGGGCAGCGGCAAGACCACGCTGCTCAACCGCCTGCTGCGCGCGCCCGCATTCGCCGACAGCGCCGTGATCGTCAACGAACTTGGCGCCGTGGCGCTCGACCATTTGCTGGTCGAGCGGGTGGAGGGCGAGATGGCGGTGTTGCGCAGCGGCTGCGTGTGCTGTGCGCTGCGCTCGGACTTCGAATCGACTTTGCGCGAACTGCTGGCCAAGCGTGATGAGGGCAGCCTGCCGGCCTTCTCCCGCGTGGTGATCGAAACCACGGGCCTGGCCGACCCGGCGCCGTTGCTGCAGACGATAGACGCCAACCCGCTGGTCTCGCACTTTTGCCGCCTCGGCGCCGTGCTGACCACGGTCGATGCGGTGAATGCGCCGCGCCAGTTGGCGGCGCAGTGGGAGGCGCGCAAGCAAGTCGCCCTGGCCGACCGATTGCTGCTGACGAAGACCGATCTCGTCGCCGGCTCGGGCGAATTGCGAGCGCTGCTGGCGGAACTGAATCCGCACGCGAGCGTGCAGTGCATCGAGGCGGATTCGAGCATGGCCGACTTGCTGGCTCCCGTCGCCGTGCATGCGGCGCCCGCGGCCGCGACAGGCCTGCTCGCCGGCCGACCCCTGTCACGCGTGCACGGCGACGTTGAATCGCTGGTGCTTCATGCCGATGCCGTGCTGGACTGGCCGCGGCTCCAGCAATGGCTGGCCGACTTGCGCGCACGCGACGGCGAGCGCCTGCTGCGCCTGAAGGGCGTCGTGCGGGTCGCGGGCGAAGCCGACCCGCTCTTGCTGCATGGCGTACACCACCTGTTCCACCCGCCACTGCGCGCACCGACGATCGACTGGCCACGGCATCGCTCGAGCCTGGTATTGATCGTGCGCGGCCTGCGCGAGCCCGAGGCCGCTGCATGGCGCGCCGGATTCGCCGCCTGCCTGGCATGACGCGCGGCCAGCACGGGCGCGGCGCACAATAGCGGCCTTTCGGCCAACAGGCGCCGCACGCGGCGACCTTTGCAGTGAGTACGGCAGACACGAAGAAAAAGAGCCCTGCGGCCCTGGCCGCGCTCACCCTGGCCGCCCTGGGCATCGTTTACGGCGATATCGGCACCAGCCCGCTCTATGCGCTGAAGGAGATCTTCGGTGGCGGCCATGTCGTGGCCACGCCGGACAACATCCTGGGGGTGCTGTCGCTGGTGTTCTGGACCATCACGGCGATCATTTCTCTGAAGTACGTGCTGCTGATCCTGCGCGCCGACAACAACGGCGAGGGCGGCCTGATCGCGATGCTGGCCCTGGCCACCACCGCGGTGCGCGACAGGCCGCAGCTGCGCCGCACATTGATGACGGTGGGCTTGTTCGGCACCGCGGTGTTCTACGGCGACGGCGTCATCACGCCCGCAATTTCCGTGCTGTCGGCCGTGGAAGGGCTCGAAGTCGCGGCACCCCGCCTGCACGGCTGGGTCATACCGATCACGCTGCTGGTGCTGACAGGGCTGTTCGTGGTGCAGCGATTTGGCACCGCCGGTATCGGCAAGTTCTTCGGTCCGATCACGCTGGTGTGGTTCGCCGTGCTGGCCGCACTCGGGTTGCCGCACATCGTCGCGCAGCCCGACGTGTTGGTGGCACTGAACCCAGTCTACGCGGTCGACTTCTTCGTCCGGCAGCCGCTCGTGGCCTTCGTCGCGCTGGGCGCGGTGGTGCTGGTTGTCACCGGCGGCGAGGCGCTGTACGCCGACCTGGGGCATTTCGGCCGGCTGCCGATCCGCATCGCCTGGTACGCGCTGGTGATGCCGGCCCTGGTGATCAACTACTTCGGCCAGGGCGCCATGCTGCTGGCCGACCCGACGGCGATCAGCAACCCGTTCTACCTGATGGCACCGGCCTGGTCGCGCCTGCCGCTGGTGTTGCTGGCCACGGCGGCCACGGTGATTGCCTCGCAGGCGCTGATCACGGCGGCGTTTTCGGTCACGAAGCAGGCGATCCAGCTCGGCATCCTGCCGCGCATGGCGATCCGCCATACCTCGGTGCGCGACACGGGCCAGATCTACGTGCCCTTCGTCAACTGGGGTCTGTACGTCTTCATCGTCCTGGCGGTGATGCTGTTCAAGTCCTCGTCGAACCTGGCCTCGGCCTACGGCATCGCCGTGACGATGGACATAACCATCACCACGGTCATGACCTTTTTCGTCATCCGCTACGGCTGGAAGTACCCGCTGTGGCTTTGCGTCGCCGCCACCGGCTTCTTCTTTGTCATCGACATCGCGTTCTTCGCTTCCAACGTCCTCAAGTTCCTGCACGGGGGCTGGTTCCCGATCGTCATCGGAATCGGCATGTTCCTGCTGATGGCCACGTGGACGCAGGGTCGGCGCCTGCTCAGCCGCAAGTTGCGCGAGGAGTCGATACCACTGGCCGATTTTCTCGGCGCAGTTTTCACTGCCCCACCGACGCGCGTCGAAGGCACCGCGGTGTTCCTCAGTGCCGAGGAGGGCGCCACGCCCAACGCATTGATGCACAACCTCAAGCACAACAAGGTGCTGCACGAGCACAACCTGTTCGTCACGGTACGCCACCACGAGGTGCCGTGGGTCGGCTTCGACGAGCGCGTGCAGATGCAATCGCTGGGACACGATTGCTGGGCCGTGACGCTGAATTTCGGCTTCAAGAACGAACCCGATGTGCCCGAGGCGCTGCAGCTGCTCGAAGGCCGCGGGGTGCCTCTGGACGACATGTCGACCAGCTACTTCCTCAGTCGCGACATCGTCATCCCGACGTTCGGCGCAGGCATGCCGATGTGGCGCGAAAAGTTGTTCGCCTCAATGCACCGCAATGCCGCTGCGGCGGCCGATTTCCTCAACCTGCCTGCCAACCGCATCGTCGAACTCGGGGCCAAGGTCGAGATATAGGTCCACCCCCGAAGCGGCTTCGCCGCTCCCCCCTCAAGGGGGCCACGCCAGCGGCCGGGCAAAGCCCGATCCGCGGCGCGTGCTTGGG
>JANOPR010000313.1:0-5774 GCA_031421955.1 Burkholderiales bacterium | reverse complement strand
GTGATGAAGACGATCGGCAGCGGGCTCTTGCGTTCGACCAACCGGTCCTGCAATTCGAGGCCGTTCATACCTTCCATGCGGATGTCGGCGATCAGGCAAGCCACTTCGCGCGGATCGAAGCGCGACAGGAAGGACTCGGCCGAGTCGAAGCATTTGACGCGGTAGTCCTTGCCTTCGAGCAGCCACTGCAGCGAGTCACGCACCGCCTCGTCGTCGTCAACGACGTACACGGTGCCTTTTTTGGGAATCAAGCTCATGATGTGAGGTTCGCGTTGGCGTTGTCGCGCATGCTCGGCGCAGGGGTGGCGGCGTGAGAGCCGAAGAGACCGGTCGGTTCGGCGTGGGCCGGCTTGTCCACCGGCAAGGTGAAGGCAAATCGGCAGCCCACGACAGCCTCGCCATTGTAGAGGTTCAGGGCCCGCATCCGACCGCGGTGTGACTCGACGATCGAGCGGCACAGTGCCAGCCCGATGCCCAGGCCATCGGCCTTGGTCGAGAAGAAGGCCTCGTACATGCGCGCCAGCACGTCCTCGCGCACGCCGGGCCCGCGGTCGGTCACGCTGAATTCGATCACGCCGCCTTCGTCTGCGGTGTACCGCGGCACGACGCGCAATTCGATCTGGCGTCGTGTGGGTGGCAGTTGCGCGCTGTCGATCGCCTCGGCCGCGTTCTTCAGCAGATTGAGCACGACCTGTTCGATCAGGATCGGGTCGCAGTACAGCGCCGGCAGGCGCTTGGCCACGTAGGTGGTCAGCGCGACATTGCGCCGACGCAGCTCGATGCCGGCGAGTTCGACGGCGTCGTCGATGATGGCGCGCGCCTCGGCGTTCTGGCGTTGGGGCTCGCTGCGCTTCACGAAGGCGCGGATTCGATGAATGATCTGGCCCGCGCGTTCGGCCTGCCGCGCCGTCTTCTGCAGCGCCGCCACGAGATCGTCCTTGACGATCGTGTCGGCGCGCACGCGCGACACCATGCCGTTGCAGTAGTTCGTGATCGCCGTCAGCGGCTGGTTGAGCTCGTGCGCGACCGAACTGGCCATTTCACCCATGGTGACAAGGCGGCTCGTCACCTGGGCCTTCTCTGCCTGCTGCGCGGCCTGCTCCTCGATCCGGCGGCGCGAAGTGATGTCGGTGGCGATCAGCATCTGTGCCAGCCGGCCGTCGGTCCATTGCAGGTAGCGCGAGCGCACGTCGAACCACTTCTTCAGGGTGTCGACGTAGACCTCACGCGGATCGGCGCCGTTGGCGGTGAGCGATTCGGTGGGCAGGCCCGACAGGCTGTCGACCGCGTCCTCGCTGTCCTGCGCCGACGGCAGGTAGGGTAGCGACAGGCTGCTGCTGGCGAGCAATGCATGCCCCTTGGGATCGGCGCCGAACCAGAGCCGGTAGGAGCGATTGGCAAACAGCAGTTCGCCTTGTTGGACAGACAGCACCGAGACCGCCGCATCCAGACCCTCGAGCACTGTCGTGAAACGCTCGTGCGATGCGGACAGCTGATCACGGATGCGCTTGGCTTCGGTGATGTTCGTCATCGACGTCATCCAGCCAGTCTGCAGGCCGTGTGCGTCGATCAGCGGCGACACGTACATGCGCGCATCGAATAGCGTGCTGTCCTTGCGCATGACCTTGACCTCGATGCCGCCGGCCGGGCTGCGGCCGTGCAGTTCCTGCTGCAGGAGCCGCAGGTTTTCGTCGATGCGGTCGGTCGGCCAATGCGGGAAGGGCGGCAATTGGCCCACCAGGTCGTCCTCGGCGAATCCGGTCATGGCACAGAACGCCGGGTTCACGTAGGTGATGCGACCGTTCGGATCCATCGCGCGCATGCCGGTCAGCATCGAGTTTTCCATCGCGCGGCGGAAGTTGGTTTCCTGCACCAGTGTGCTTTGCATCTGGCTGCGCCGCCGGACATGGCGCCAGGTGCCGAGCAGCATCCAGACGGTCAGTACGGACAGCGCGACAACCATCCAGAACATCTTGCTGGCGACCAGTCCGACCGAGGTGCGCCAGGCCTCGCCGCGCAGCACCAGGCCATTCGCGGTCGGCGCGAGCGGGAGCTCGTGAAAGATGGTCGGACGGGTGGCGCGGGTGCCCGGCATCTGCAGCACGTTGCCAGCGATTTCATGCCCCTCAGCATCGAGGACGGCCACGGTGTGGCGTTGCGTCACCTCAGGTGGCACCGACGCCCGCAGCAACGTGTCGATCGAGTACTCGGCGATCAACGCCCCCTTGAACGTACCGCGCTCGAGCAGTGGCATGTGCAGCTGAAAGACGGCAGTGCCACTGGCGTTGCGGAAAGCGCGCGAGAAGTGGGGCCGGCGGGTGTCGCGCGTGGCAACGAATGCCCGCTCTGTTTCGCTGGCCTCGCCGTCGACAGGCAGCGCCTGCGGCATCGCGTCACCGCTCGGGTTGACTTCGGGATGGAACACGGACACGGCATGGCTGCCTCGCACGGTTCGGTCTGCCGCGACCCAGCTCAGGTGTGTCATCGACGGTCGCTCGCGCGTGAAGTTCGCGGCCTGCTGGGCGAACGCCGGGCCGTCGACTTCGTTGCCGGAGATCTGGCGTGCGAGACGGCCCACCTGCTCCTGGTCGTCGAGCAGGCGCAGACGGATCTGCTGTTGGGCAATTTCGGTGTCGCGCTGAACGGAGTCGGTCTCTCGGTCGATCTCTTCGTTGCGCAGGTACCAGAAGGCAGCAATGATCGCGGCCAGAAACAGCAGTACCGAGATCAGCGGGCCGATGGTCGCAAAGCGGTCTTGGCGGGTCGGCGACTGGCTTCGCCACCAGCGGCCGAACAAGCGCTGGGTGCGCGTGTAGGTCGGCAACTCACTGTCGCGAGACTGTTCGGGACGCAGTGGCATGGGTGCGATTATCGAGTGCTGACTGGCTTCAAGTCGATCATGGAAATCCGCATTACGAAATGCGTAACCGCTATTTGAAATTGAACTGACTTGTGCGAAACTCGTAATGACCGGCTCGAGCCGTCCGTGCGCCGCGCTGGCCTGAGATGACGGCCCCTAGGTCACTTCGTTCGCGCCCCCCAAGGGGAGCTCAGGCCGCTTGGGGGCGGCCCTGCGCTGGCCTGAGCCCACAGAGAATTCATCTGGAGAACCGCATGTCCTCGCTTCCCGAATTGCCGCCCGACGCTGCAGCCCTTGGCAACGACACGGACGCCCAGGAAACACGTGAGTGGCTGGATGCCCTGACGGCTGTGGTCTCAGCCGAAGGCCGTGAGCGCGGCCACTTCTTGCTCGAGCAGTTGCTCGAACATGCGCGCCGACAAGGCATCGACCAGCCGTTTGCAACAACGACGGGCTACGTCAACACCATCGAGACAGGGGACCAGGAACGCAGCCCAGGCAACCTCGAACTCGAAGGCCGCCTGCGCGCCTACATGCGCTGGAATGCCATGGCCTTGGTCGTCAAGGCCAATCGGCTCAACCCCGCCGATGGGGGCGACCTCGGTGGCCACATCTCGAGCTTCGCGTCTGTCGCGCACATGTTCGCGGCCGGCTTCAACCACTTCTGGCACGCCGAGAGCGAAGGCCATGGCGGTGACCTGCTCTACATCCAGGGCCACAGCTCGCCCGGCATCTACGCTCGCGCCTACCTCGAAGGGCGCTTGACCGAAGAGCAGATGCTCAACTTCCGCCAGGAGGGCGACGGCAAGGGGCTTTCGAGCTATCCGCACCCCAAGCTGATGCCCGAGTTCTGGCAGTTCCCGACCGTGTCGATGGGCCTGGGACCGCTGATGGCGATCTACCAGGCGCGCTTCCTGAAGTACCTGCACGCGCGCGGCATCGCCGACACGGCCAATCGCAAGGTCTGGGTCTTCTGCGGCGACGGCGAGATGGACGAACCCGAGAGTCTGGGCGCGATCGGCCTGGCGGCGCGGGAGAACCTGGACAACCTGGTCTTCGTCGTCAACTGCAACCTGCAGCGTCTGGACGGACCGGTGCGAGGCAACGGCAAGATCATCCAGGAACTCGAAGGCGAGTTCCGTGGTTCCGGATGGAACGTCATCAAGCTGCTGTGGGGCAGCAATTGGGATCCGCTGTTGGCGCGCGACAAGGACGGCGCGCTCAAGAAAATCATGATGGACACCCTCGATGGCGACTACCAGGCCTTCAAGGCCAACGATGGCGCCTTCGTACGCAAGAACTTCTTCGGCCGCTCGCCCGCCACGCTGGAGATGGTCGCCAAGATGAGCGACAAGGATGTTTGGAACCTGCGCCGCGGCGGGCACGATGCACAGAAGGTCTATGCGGCCTTTCACCGCGCCAACAGCCACAAGGGACAGCCCACGGTGCTGCTGGTCAAGACCGTCAAGGGCTGGGGCATGGGCAGCGCCGGCGAAGGCAAGAACACCGCGCACCAGACCAAGAAGCTCAGCGACGACGACGTCCGCTTCTTCCGCGACCGCTTCAACATTCCGGTGCCTGATAGCGAGCTGGCAAAGATTCCTTTCTACAAGCCGGCGGATGACACGCCGGAGATGAAGTACCTGCACGAGCGTCGCGCTGCGTTGGGCGGGTACCTGCCCAAGCGCCGCGTCAAGGCCGACGAGCAGTTCACCGTGCCCACGCTCGACCATTTCAGCGCCGTGCTCGACGCCACAGCCGAAGGGCGCGAGATCAGCACCACGCAAGCCTATGTCCGCTTCCTGACGATTCTGCTGCGCGACCAGGCGCTGGGGCCGCGGGTGGTGCCGATCCTGGTCGATGAGGCGCGGACCTTTGGCATGGAGGGCCTGTTCCGCCAGATCGGTATCTACAACCCGGAGGGTCAGAAGTACACGCCGGTCGACAAGGAACAGGTGATGTACTACCGCGAAGCGGTCGACGGCCAGATCCTGCAGGAAGGCATCAACGAAGCCGGCGGCATGGGCAGCTGGATCGCCGCGGCCACGAGCTACTCGACGAACAATCGCATCATGGTCCCGTTCTACGTCTTCTACTCGATGTTTGGCTTCCAGCGCATCGGCGACATGGCCTGGGCCGCCGGCGACATGCAGGCGCGCGGCTTCCTGCTCGGCGGTACGTCGGGGCGCACCACGCTCAACGGCGAGGGCCTGCAGCACGAAGACGGCCACAGCCACATCCTGGCCAGCACGATCCCCAACTGCATCAGCTATGACCCGACGTTTGCGCACGAGGTCGGCGTGATCCTTCACCATGGCCTGAAGCGGATGGTGGAACAGCAGGACAACGTCTTCTACTACCTGACGCTGCTCAACGAGAACTACCCAATGCCGGGCCTGAGGAAGGGCACCGAAGAGCAGATCCTCAAGGGCATGTACCTGCTCGAAGAAGGTGCGAAGAAGACGCCCCGCGTCAACCTGCTCGGCAGCGGCACGATCCTGCGCGAGAGCCAGGCCGCCAAGCTGCTGCTCGAGAACGACTGGGGCGTGGCGGCCAACGTCTGGAGTTGTCCGAGCTTCAACGAACTCGCGCGCGACGGCCAGGACTGCGAACGCTGGAACCTGCTGCATCCGACCGAGCCGGCGCGGGTGCCCTTTGTCGCACAGCAGCTCGACAAGCATGCCGGGCCCGTGATCGCGTCGACCGACTACATGAAGAACTACGCTGAGCAGATTCGCGCCTTCCTGCCCAAGGGCCGCACCTACAAGGTGCTGGGCACCGACGGTTTTGGGCGCAGCGACTTCCGCAGCAAGCTGCGCGAACACTTCGAGGTGAATCGCCACAATGTGGTGGTGGCTGCGCTGAAGGCGCTGGCCGACGACGGCACGGTGCCGATGGCCAAGGTCGCCGAGGC
>JANOPR010000312.1:0-2446 GCA_031421955.1 Burkholderiales bacterium | reverse complement strand
TGGGCAGGTAGAGGAAGACGAAGCCAGCGGCCAGCCAGCTGCGGCCGAACCAGCGATTCACCACGGCGGCGTTCACTTACGCACCTCTTGCGCTTCGGCCTGGTATTTGTTGAAGATGGCCAGCGGCACGATGATGAGCAGGACCATCACGACCGCGACACTGGAGGCCATCGGCCAGTCGTTGTTGGCGAAGAACTCGTCCCACATCACGCGGCCGATCATGAGCGTGCGCGGGCCACCGAGCAGCTCAGGAATGACGAACTCGCCGACGCAGGGAATGAAGACCAGCATCGAGCCGGCGATGATGCCGGCCTTGGAGAGCGGCACGGTGATCTTCCAGAAAGCCACGAAGGTGGTGGCACCGAGGTCGGCCGCCGCTTCCAGGAGGCGCAAGTCCATCTTGGCCAGGTTGGCGTACAGCGGCAGGATCATGAAGGGCAGGTAGGTGTAGGTCATGCCAAGCACCAGCGAGAACGGCGTGTGCATCAGCCGTCCCGGGGCCTCGATCAGCCCGAGCGCGAACAGCACGCGGTCCAGGCCCAGGCCGACGATGGCCTCTGCCACCCAGCCGCCTTCGCTGAGCAGGCCCTTCCAGGCATACACGCGCAGCAGGAACGAGGTCCAGAACGGCAGCATCACCAGCATCAGCAACGCCGGTTGGGCGGTCGGCCTGGCGCGGGCCATGAAATAGGCGAAGGGGTAGCCGATCAGCAGACACAGTACCGTGGTGGCGGCGGCGTACTTGACGCTGCGCAGGTAGGTGTCGAAGTAGAGCGAATCCTGGGCGATGAACTGGTAGCCGCTGAACTTGAGCGTCAGTTGCATCAAGCCTTCCTTGAACGTCACCAAGTCCTTGAAGGCGACGTTTTCCATCTCCGACACGCTGATGCGCGCCACGATCAGGAAGGGCAGCAGGAAGAAGGCCAGCAGCCACAGGTAGGGCACGCCGATGACGGCGGTGCGGCCGTTGGCCAGGGCTCGCAGGCGTTTGAACATGGCTACGCCGTCAGGACCACATGCGCCGAGGGCGACCATTGGGCCCAGGCGCGGTCGCCCCATGTCAGGGTGTCGTCGCGGTGGCGCTCGGTGTTGGCCTGGCTGACCTTGAGCATCGCGCCGCTGGCCAGCGCCAGGTGGTAGACGCTGAAGCTGCCGAAGTACGACATCTCCTTGATCGTGCCCTGTGCGGCATTGAACTCGACATCGGCGGGCGCATCGCGGGTCAACGCGATCTTCTCCGGCCGCAGCGCCACCGACACGGCCATGCCCTGGGTGCCGGTGATGCCGTGGCCGACGTACTGCCTGCAGTCGGCGCAATCGATGATCACGTGGTCGGGCTGATCGACGCTGACGGTGCCGTCCATCAGGTTGACGTTTCCGATGAAGTCGGCCACGAAGCGCGTTGCCGGGGTTTCATAGATCTCGGCCGGCGCCCCGACCTGCAGGAAGCTGCCTTCGCTCATCACGGCGATGCGCGAGGCCATCGTCATCGCCTCTTCCTGGTCATGCGTGACCATCACGCAGGTGACACCGACTTGCTCGATGATGTTGACGAGTTCGATCTGCGTCTCTTCGCGCAGCTTCTTGTCCAGCGCACCGAGCGGCTCGTCGAGCAGCAGCATTTGCGGTTGCTTGGCCAGGCTGCGCGCCAGCGCCACGCGTTGCTGCTGGCCGCCCGAGAGCTGGTGCGGTTTGCGCTTGGCGTACTTTGCCAATTGCACGAGCTTCAACATGGCCTCGACACGCGCTGCCACCTGCTCACGCGGCTTGCCTTCGCGGCGCAGGCCGAAGGCGATGTTGTCCCACACCGTCAGGTGCGGGAACAGCGCGTAGCTCTGGAACATCATGTTCATCGGGCGCTGGTAGGGCGGCAGGGTGGCCAGGTCCTGGCCGTCGAGCACGATGCGGCCCGAGGTCGGGGTCTCGAAGCCCGCCAGCATGCGCAGCAGCGTGCTCTTGCCGCAACCCGATGAGCCCAGCAGCGCGAAAATCTCGCCCTTGGCGATGTCCAGGCTGACATGGTTGACGGCCAGGTGGCCGCCGAAGTCCTTGACGACGTCCTGGATCTGCAGGAACGCGGCCACCTCAAAGTCCGGTCTTGAATCCGGTGTACGTGCGCGTCATCAGGCGGCGAAGGTCGTTCGACAACGAGTCAGGCGCAACCATGTTCTTCAGGTCGGCCGGCGGCAGGAACACCGTCGGGTTGCTGGCCACCTCGGGCTTGACGAACTGCTTGGAGGCCAGGGTCGGGTTGGCGTAGAAGACCTTGTTGGTCAGGCCGGCCGAGACTTCGGGGCGCAACATGTAGTTGATGAATTTGTGCGCGTTGCCGGGACGTGGCGAGTCGGCCGGGATGACCATCGAGTCGAAGAACAGCAGGCCGCCCGTCTTTGGGATCAAGGCCTGGATGTTTTGCCCCGTCTTGCCGTCGATGGCACGCTGGCGC
>JANOPR010000311.1:0-5895 GCA_031421955.1 Burkholderiales bacterium | reverse complement strand
CCATGCAGCGCGAAACGAAGTCTCGCGGCGCCAGGTCTTTCAACGTCGGCGCATAGCGCTCCATGAAGCGTTCGCCGGCGGCGTTGCGAAGGATCGCGCCCTCGGCGCGGCAGCCTTCAGTCAGCAGCTCGCCCGCGTTGTGCACGCCGGTGGGATGGAACTGCCAGAACTCCATGTCTTCCAGCGGCACGCCAGCGCGCGCGGCCATGCCCAACCCATCGCCGGTATTGATGAAGGCATTGGTGCTGGCGGCGTAGATGCGCCCGGCGCCACCCGTTGCGAACAGCGTGATCTTGGCCTCGAGGATGTGCACCTCGCCGGTTTCCATCTCGAGCGCGGTGACGCCCAGCACATCACCGTCGGCGTCGCGGATCAGGTCCAGAACCATCCACTCGACAAAGAAGGTGGTGCGCGCCTTGACGTTCTGCTGGTACAGCGTGTGCAGCATCGCGTGACCGGTGCGGTCGGCCGCGGCGCAGGCGCGCTGCACCGGCTTCTCACCGTAGTTTGCGGTGTGGCCGCCGAACGGGCGTTGATAGATGGTGCCGTCGGGGTTGCGGTCGAACGGCATGCCCATGTGCTCGAGCTCGTAGACCACCTTGGGCGCTTCGCGGCACATGTACTCGATGGCGTCCTGGTCACCGAGCCAGTCGCTGCCCTTGACGGTGTCGAAGAAGTGGTAGTGCCAGTTGTCCTCGCTCATGTTGCCCAGCGAGGCGCCAATGCCGCCTTGCGCAGCCACCGTGTGCGAACGCGTCGGGAACACCTTGGAAACGACCGCGACGTTCAGCCCGGCCTGGGCCAGACGCAGCGAGGCCTGCATGCCCGAGCCACCGGCACCCACGATCACGACATCGAATTTTCTTTTCGCCAGGCTGGGCATCAAAGTCTCCAGAGCACTTGCACGGCCCAGCCGGCACAGCCGACCAGCCAGACCAGGGTGAAGGTCTGCAGCACCAGCTTGATGCCAATGGGCTTGACGTAGTCCATCCAGACATCGCGCATGCCGATCCAGGCGTGGACCAGCAGGCTGACGATGACGACGAAGGTCAGCACCTTCATCCACTGCGCCGAGAAAATCGCCGCCCAGCGCACATAGCCCAGCTTCGGCCCGAACAGCAGTTGGGCGACCAGCACGATTGTGAACAACGCCATCAGCACAGCCGTCACGCGCTGCGCGAGCCAGTCGCGCAGGCCGTAGTGCGCGCCGACCACGAGACGCTTGGAACCGTAGCTCTGTTCGGTCATGGCGTCCTCAGAAGAACAGCTTGGCGCCAAGCACCAGCGTCAGCAACGCGCTCGACACCAGCGTCACCCAGGCTGAAATGCGACCCTGGTCGAGGCTGACGCTGTGCGTCGCGTCCATCCACAAGTGGCGCACGCCGGCGATGAAGTGATGCAGATACGCCCAGATCAGGGCCAGCGCGACGAGTTTCATGAACCACCCCGGGAGCCAGCCCAGGCCGGCGACGAAGGTGCTGGTGAAACGCTCGTAGGAAATCTCCGAGCTCAGGCTGACGTCGAACAGCCAGATGAGCCAGGGCAGCAGGAGGAACATCAGGACGCCGCTCGCCCGGTGCAGGATCGACACGATGCCCGCCGGCGGCAGCCTGTAGCCGACGATCTGGGTGATGTGGATATTGCGGTAGACGGGGCGTTTTTGTGTTTGCGTCGTGTCGGCCATGGCGCTCCAAACGGATGGTCCCGCGATGAAACGAGTTCATTCTATTGCAGTGCAATATAGACACGTGCGGTGCACCGCACGGTGCGGAATTGAGCGGCCAGCAGGGCGCATTTCGCGCGATCGGCCCCTCGCCGTGCCGACCACACTGCCGCTCACCGTTCTCTCACCCGGCTCCTTCAGAGCCAGATGCCTATGCTTTCGCGACTGCTCAACCCTGGCGTCAGCGGCATGCGCCGCTGGCCGCTGCATGTCAAGTTCTGCGCGCTCTCGCTGATCGCCCTGCTGCCCTCGCTGTGGCTGGCGATCAACCAGATGGGGATGCTGCTGAGCCTGTCGCCGGCACTGGCGGGCAGCGTGCTTGCAGCCTGGCTCGCACTGACCGTGTATTTCATGGCCGCGTTCTGGTACGCCACTGCGGGGGCACTGGCCGCGCTGAAGAAGAGCACCGACGTGCTCGCCAGCGGCGACTTGCTCGCACCGGTGGCGATCAACGGGCGGGACGAGTTCGCGGCCGCCGGACGGGCGCTCGAGTCGATGGCCGCCCGGCTGTCGGCGATCGTCGCCAGCGTGCGCAACGACGCCAGACTGGTCACGACCACCGGTGAGCGCATGACCACGAGCAGCCGCGCGCTGGCCGCGCGCACCGAGGCCCAGGCTGGCAGCCTGCAACAGACCGCGGCGAGTGTGCGCAGCATCAGTGCGACCGTCGAGAAAAGCGCCGCAGCCTTGCGCCAGACCGATCTGGAGATGGACCGTGTGCGCATGGTGGCCGAGGCCAGCAGCCAGGCCATGCAGGCCGCGGTGCAGACCATGGGCCGCATCGAGGCCAGCTCGGGCAAGGTGGCCGAGATCGTCGGCGCCATCGACAGCATTGCCTTCCAGACCAATCTGTTGGCGCTGAATGCGGCCGTCGAAGCCGCGCGAGCCGGCGAGCAGGGCAAGGGCTTTGCAGTCGTGGCGGCCGAAGTACGCCAATTGGCGCTGCGCGCGGCCGCGTCCGCTGGCGAGGTCCGTGAGCTGATTGCGGCCTCACGCGACGAGGCTGCCGATGGCGCACGCCGCGTGCGCGCCATCGGGGCCGACTTGGCCCAGCTCGTGCACGGCGTCAGCGACGTCGGCCAGCAACTGCGCCGCATTGCCGAGGCCAGCCAGGCACAAAGCGCCGGCCTGGTGCAGGTCAGCCAGGCCGTCGGCAGCCTGGACGAGATCACGCGGCACAACGCCACCGCAGCCGACGCGGCCGTCGAAGCGGCGGAGGGCCTGCACCTGCGCGCGCGCAACCTGGCCGCCGCCGTGGCCCACATCAAGTTGCGGCAGGGCACGGCCGACGAAGCGCGCGCCCTGGTCGAGAAGGCGGCCGCACTGGTGCAGCGCCTGGGCTGGCAGTCGGCGCAGCCGGTGCTGCACCGCACGGGCGGCGAGTTCATCGACCGCGACCTGTACGTCTTTGCCTTCGACCGCCAGGGCGTGTACCGCGCTTTCAGCTCGACGCCAGCCAAGGTGGGTACGGCGCTGGCGGCCGTCAGCGGACTCGACGCCGCCAAGCTCGTGCGCGACGCGTGGAGCTGCGTGGACAACGACCGCACCGGCTGGGTCGACTACGACATCGTCAACCCGACCACCGGCGCCGTCACGCCCAAGACCTCCTACGTGTGCAGCGCGGGCAAGGACCTGCTGCTCGGTTGCGGCGTCTACCGCAACACGGCCGCGCAGGCCGCAGAACCCGCCCCGCGGGTTGGCGCCTCAGTCGCGGTCGGCGGGCATCGCCGCCGGGATCGCGCCGCCGCCTGACCAGTTCGCCGCGGGCTTGGGCTGCTTGTCGCGCACCAGGTAGCTGTAGAGCACCGGCACCACCACCAGGGTCAGGATCGTCGACGTGATCACGCCGCCGATGATGGCGCGGCCCATCGGGGCCTGGATCTCGCCGCCATCGTTGAACGCCAGCGCCAGCGGCAGCATGCCGAAGACCATCGCCATGGTGGTCATCACGATCGGCCGCATGCGGATCATCCCCGCCTGCAGCAGCGCCTCGGCGACCGTGGCCCCGGCCTTGCGCGCCTGGTTGGCGAAGTCGACCAGCAGGATCGCGTTCTTGGTCACCAGTCCCATCAGCATCACCAGGCCGATCATCGAGAACACGTTCAGCGTCGAGCGCCAGAACAGCAGCGCCAGCATGACGCCGATCAGCGCCAGTGGCAGCGAAGCCATGATCGCGATCGGCTGCAGGTAGCTGCCGAACTGGCTGGCCAGCACGATGTAGATGAAGATCACTGCCAGCGCCATCGCCGCCAGCAAGCCGCTGAAGGCCTCGGCCTGCTGCTGCATCTGGCCGCCGACATCGAAGCTGTAGCCCGGTGGCAGCACGGTCTCCTTGATCAGTTTCTGCACATCCGCGCCGACCTCGCCGGTCGAACGGTCCTTGACGCCGGCGAATACGGCCTCGCGGCGCTGCAGGTTCTGGCGCCGGATCACCTCGGGGTTGAACACCGATTCGATCGTCGCCACGCTGGCGAGCGGGATCGGGGTGCCGTCCTTGGCAAAGGCCACCGGCAGGCCGCGCAGCTGCTCGATGCGCTGGCGCTGCGTCTCGTTCAGGCGCAGCACGACGTCGACCTGGGTGCCGTCGGGCGTGGTCCAGTAGGTGGCGGTGTCGCCATTGACATAGGCGCGCAGGCTCGACGCCAGCTGCGGCGCGGTCAGGCCCAGCTCACGCACCGCGTCGGGCTTCAGGCGCACCGCATAGGCCGGCAGCCCCGGCTTGACCGAGAGCTCGACATCGACAATGCCCTTGATACCCTTCACCTTCTCGGCGAAATCGGTGGCCACAAGCGCCAGCCCTTCCGGGTCGTTTCCGAGAATGGCCACGTAGACCGGCCGGTTGAAGCCGACCGAGGCGTCGGTGCCGGGAATTTTGGCGATGGCCTCGCGCATCGCGTCTTCGACCTGCTTCTGCGTGCGCTTGCGGTCCTGCTTGTCCTTGAGCGCAATGTTTAGCGACGACTGGTTGCGCTGCCCCGCGCCGCCGACAAAGGTCGACACGGTACGCACCTCGGGAATCGCCAGCACGAGCTCCTCGATCTGGCGCACCTTGGCGTCGGTGCGCTCCAGGCTGGAGCCCACCGGCATGCGCAGCTGCAGTTGCGTGAATCCCTGGTCCGTCTCGGGCACGAATTCGCTGCCGACCAGCGGGGCCAGCCCCAGGGCGCCGACGAAACTCGCCGCCCCCACCGCCATCACCACGCCGCGCGGCGTGATCGTGGCCCAGCGCAGGCGGCGCCCGCTGGCCTTGTCGCGGCTGCCGTCACCGGCAAAGGCGTGGCCATAGGCCGGCAGCGGCGGGTAGAGCATGCGATAGCGCCGGCCCGAGAAGGCCCAGCGGATCACACGTTCGTAAACGGCGTGCAGCACGTCCATGGCGCGGTCAGTGGCGCGCACCAGGGCGCCGATCAGCGGCAGCTTCTTCATGCGCTCGGCCGGCGGGTCGTGCCACACCGAAGACAACATCGGGTCCAGCGTGAAACTGACAAACAGGCTGACCAGCACGGCCACCACCACTGTGATCCCGAAGGGGTAGAAGAACTTGCCGATGATGCCGCCCATGAAGGCCACGGGAACGAACACCGCGCACAGGGCAAAGGTGGTGGCCATGACGGCCAGGCCGATCTCGTCGGTGCCCTCGCGCGAGGCCGTGTAGTGGTCCTTGCCCAGCCCGATGTGGCGCACGATGTTCTCGCGCACCACGATCGCATCGTCGATCAGCAGGCCGATGCACAGCGACAGCGCCATCATGGTCATGAAGTTCAGCGTGAAGCCCAGCATGTAGACCGCGATGAAGCTCGAAATCACCGCGATCGGCAGCGTCAGCCCGGTGATGATGGTGCTGCGCCAGGAGTGCAGGAACAGGAACACGATGGCCACCGTCAGCAGCGCGCCCTCGATCAGGGTGTGCTTCAGGCCATCGAGCGAGCCCTTGACCCAGTCGGACGAGGCATAGATCGTCGTCAGCTCGACATCCGGCGGCAGGGTCTTGCGGATCTCGTCGAGCGCGGCCTTGACCGCGTCGCCGGTGGCCACGATGTTGGCGTCCTGCTGCTTGAAGATGTTGAAGTTGATGGCCGGCTGGCCGTTGATTCGTGCGGTCGAGTCGGCCTCTTTCTCGCGCTCGACCAACTGGCCCAAGTCGCCGAGCGTCAAGGCCAGGCTGCCGCGGC
>JANOPR010000310.1:0-2228 GCA_031421955.1 Burkholderiales bacterium | reverse complement strand
TCGCTGTGCGGGATCACATAGCGGTCGGAGCGGTTGTCGTAGTTGTGGATCGCCCCGGTGTCGGCGTCGGTGCCGCGCAGCGGCTCGGCGATCTGCGTGATCTTCAGGCCCTTCTCGATCATCTTGCGCGCCAGGTCGAAGCCGTGCACGTCGATCTTAGGCCGCTTGTCGAGGGCTTCACTGCGCAGATGGCGGTCGATGCCGTCGGCGGCGATGGCGCCATGGCCGATGGCGGTGGTGAGCAGGTGAGGGCGCACCACGTCGCCGCCGACGAACATGCCGGCCTGGCCCTGAACCTGGTAGTTCTTGTCGGCCGCGATCGCGCCCTTGCCGTTGTTCAGCACTTCCAGACCCGTGAAGTCGACCGCCTGGCCGATCGCCGACACGATCAGATCGGCCCCGATGTCTTCCTCGGTGCCTTCGATCTGCTTGACTTCGAGCTTGCCGCCGGCGATCTTGGCCTCGCAGCGGATCACGCGCAGCGCGATGGCGCGGCCGTCTGCGCCGACGATCACGGCCACCGGCGCCAGGCCGCCGCGGATGGCAATGCCTTCGGCCAGCGCATGCTCGACTTCGGCCTTGCTGGCCTGCATCTTGTCGATGGCGAAGATCGAGGTCAGCGTGACCTCGGCGCCCATGCGCGAGGACAGCGTGGCCACATCGTGCGCGGCAAAACCGCCGATGACGTTTTCGGGCCGGTCGCTCTCGTGCACCTGGTCGATGTGGCCCAGGCGACGGGCGACGGTGGCGACGTCGATCGAGGTGTCGCCGCCGCCGATCACGACGACACGCTTGCCGACGTGCTGCATGCGGCCGTCGTTGAAGGCCTTCAGAAAGGCAGTGGCCGTGACGACATTGGGGGCCTCGGCACCCGGCACCGGCAGCGCGCGGCCGCTCTGCGCGCCCATGCCCAGGAACACCGCGTCGAACCCGGTCTTGATGTCCTCCAGCGTGATGTCGGTGCCGATGCGGCATTCCATGCGCAGCGTGACGCCCAGGTCGACGATGCGCTGGATTTCGGCATCGAGCACTTCGCGCGGCGTGCGAAAGCCCGGGATGCCGTAGCGCATCATGCCGCCGGTTTCCTTGCGCTCGTCGAAGATCGTCACCGCGTGGCCCTTGAGCGCGAGTTGGTAGGCCGCCGAGAGGCCAGCCGGGCCGGCGCCGATCACGGCCACGGTCTTGCCGCTCTGGGTGGCCGGCTTGGGGAAGGCCAGCTTGTTTTCGATGGCCCACTCGCCGAGAAAGTGTTCGACCGAGTTGATGCCGACGAAGTCTTCGACCTGGTTGCGGTTGCAGCCCGACTCGCAAGGCGCCGGGCAGACGCGGCCCATCACCGAAGGGAAGGGGTTGGCTTCGGTCAGACGACGCCAGGCGTACTCCTGCCAGGGCACGCCGGCAGGCGGCTTCTCGATGCCGCGCACGATGTTGAGGTAGCCGCGGATGTCTTCACCCGAGGGGCAACTGCCCTGGCAGGGCGGCGTGCTCTGGATATAGGTCGGGCACTTGTGCGAGTGGTCGGTGTCGAAGATCTCTTCCTGCCAGGCCAGCGGCTTGTGGTCGCCATCCTTGTAGCGGCGGAAGGTCAGCGGCTTGACTTGGGCAACGGGGGGCTGGGAAGACATCCTGGGACTCCTGGGATCGAATTCAGTGCGGCTCAGTGGCGCGGGCCGAGCCTTATGGCCTTGCTCACCAGCTGGTGCACGCCGCCGACCATGCTCATGTCAAAGCCGTAATAGGGCAGCACCTTGCTGAACTGGGCCTTGCAGATGGCACAGATGGCGGCCATGAAGTTCACGCCGTGCTGGTCGACGACGTTCTTCAGCGCTTCCATGCGCGGCAGTGCGCCCTTGACGCGCAGCTCCATCAGGTCGTCTGTCAACAGGCCGCCGCCGCCGCCGCAGCAGAAGGTGGCCTCGCCGATGGTGCCCGGCGACATGTCGTGGAAGCGATTCGCCACCGCTTTGATGATCTCGCGCGGGATCACGAACTGCCCGCCGGGCATGCTGCCCATGCGCGAGGCACGCGCCACGTTGCACGAATCGTGGAAGGTGATGATGCGGTCGTCGTTCTTTTCCTTGTCGAATTGGATCGCGCCCTGCTGGATCAAGTCGTAGGTGAGTTCACAGATGTGCTGCGGCACCGGGTAGCGCGAGTCGAGCCAGTCGAAGGGGCCGATCAGGGTGTTCCAGAAGGCGTAGGCCACGCGCCAGGCATGGCCGCACTCG
>JANOPR010000309.1:0-4306 GCA_031421955.1 Burkholderiales bacterium | reverse complement strand
TTGGCCATGCGCGCCCACAGGTAGGCAAACGCCAGGTGGCCGACGATGCGCAGGTAGTCGACCGCCGCAGCGCCGACCTCGTCGGTGTTCTGCATCGCCTTCATACCCAGTTCGGTGGTCAGCTTGGTGACCTTGTCGCCCAGGTCGGCCAGCGGGTCGATGAACTCCTGCATCGACTCGTTGACGCCCTCCTTGTCGACGAAGGCGGCAATCTGCTTGCCGAAGGCCTTCAACTTCTTGCCGTTGTCGGCCAGCACCTTGCGCCCCAGCAGGTCGAGCGACTGGATCGTGTTGGTGCCCTCGTAGATCATGTTGATGCGGGCATCGCGCACATATTGCTCGATGCCCGTCTCGGCGATGTAGCCATGGCCGCCGAAGACCTGCAGGCAGTGCGAGGTGGCGATCCAGGCGTTGTCGGTGAAGAAAGCCTTGATGATCGGCGTCAGCAGCGCGACTTCGTCGGCGCAGGCCTGGCGCACCGCGGCATCCGGGTGCTTCAACTCGCGGTCGAGCAGCAAGACCGTGTGCATTGACAGCGCCCGCGCGCCCTCGGCGTAGGCCCGAGCGGTCAGCAGCATCTTGCGCACGTCCGGGTGCACGATGATCGGGTCGGCCGGCTTCTCAGCGGCCTTCGGTCCGGTCAACGAGCGCATCTGCAGCCGGTCCTTGGCGTAGGCCACGGCATTCTGGTAGGCGACCTCGGTCAGTCCGAGTGATTGATTGCCCACGCCCAGGCGGGCCGCGTTCATCATCACGAACATCGCCGACAGACCGCGGTTGGGCTCGCCGACCAGCGTGCCGTTGGCACCGTCGAGCTGCATCTGGCAGGTCGAGTTGCCGTGGATGCCCATCTTTTCTTCCAGCCCCGTGCACACGATGCCGTTGCGCGAGCCCAGCGTGCCGTCGGCGTTGACGTTGAACTTGGGCACCACGAACAGCGAAATGCCCTTGCTGCCCGCGGGCGCATCGGGCAGGCGCGCCAGCACCAGGTGGATGATGTTCTCGGCCAAGTCATGCTCGCCCGAGCTGATGAAGATCTTGGCCCCACTGAGCAGGTAGCTGCCGTCGGCCTGCGGCTCGGCCTTGGTGCGCAGAAGGCCCAGGTCGGTGCCGCAGTGGGCCTCGGTCAGGCACATCGTGCCACTCCACACGCCCGAGGACAAACTCGGCAGGTACATCGCCTTTTGCCCGGGCGTGCCGTGCACGTGCAAGCATTCATAGGCGCCGTGCGACAGGCCGGGGTACATGGTCCACGACTGGTTGCACGAATTCAGCATTTCATAGAAGCACTGGTTCATCAGGTGCGGCAGCCCCTGGCCCCCAAATGCCGGGTCGGTCGACAGCGATGGCCATCCGGCCTGGACATACTTTGCATACGCCTCCTTGAACCCCTGCGGCGTGGCCACCGCGTGGGTGCTGCGGTCCAGTGAACAGCCTTGGCGGTCACCGCTCTGGTTGAGCGGTAGCAGGACCTCGGCGGCGAACTTGCCGCCCTCTTCGAGTACCGCATTGAGCGTCTGGGCATCCAGGTCGGCGTGAGCCGGGACTTCTTGCAGCTTGGGCACGGCGTTCAACAGCTCGTGCATCACGAACTGCATGTCGCGCATCGGCGGGTTGTAGATGGCCATTCCGGACTCCGTTTTGGGTAAGCGATGAATTCAGCGGCGACGCGCGGGCACGCGCACGGGCCCCGGCGTCACGTAGTGCGAGAGCACATGCTCAAAGGCGAGGTGGGCGCGGTCGAGTGCGCCGGGCACGCGCAGGAAACGCGCGTCGTGGTGCAGCGCCAGGATCAGGCCGTGCAGTTCGAACAGCATCTGCATGGCGTCGGTGTCGGGCACCAGATGGCCTTCGGCGACCGCGATCTGGATCGCGCGCTCCAGCGCGCCATGCCAGGCCACCACCATCGAGGCCAGCGCATCGCGCACCGGGCCGGGCCGGTCGTCGAACTCGACGGCGCCACTGATGTAGATGCAGCCCGAGTCAAGCTCCACCGAGACCCGCTTGACCCAGCGCTCGAACAGCGCGCGCAGGCGCGGCAGGCCGCGCGGCTCGCGCATGGCGGCGTGGAATACCTCTTCCTCGAACTTGGCGTGGTACTCGCGGATGACCGCGATCTGCAACTCTTCGCGCGAGCCGAAATGTGCGAACACGCCTGACTTGCTCATCCGCGTGACTTCGGCCAAGGCACCGATCGACAGGCCCTCCAGCCCGACATGCGAAGCCAGGCGCAGCGCGGCCTCGAGGATGGCGGCACGCGTCTGCTGGCCCTTCTGCAAGGGCTGGCGACGCTGCGCGCGATCTGGCGTGTCGATCTCGACGGTCATGGTCTGCGGTCCGTGCGGGCTGGTAAATCGAACGATCGTTCTATTCTGCAGAAATGCGGGCCGTCAACCGCCCTGATGCGCATCTTTCTCTAGGGGAACGCGCCTACTTGGTCACGGGTAAACCCGGCCTGATCGTCCGCCCGAACCAGGGTCTACGATCGCCGGATCAACCATCTATTTCCGGCGATGCCCTACAGAACGACCCCATGCTGATACCGCTCGACACCGCGGCTGCGTTCTTTGGCGCGGCCCTGCTGCTGGCTCTGGCGCCCGGCCCCGACAACCTGTTCGTGCTGATGCAGTCGGCAATGCGTGGCCGCGTCGCCGGGTTGTCGGTCGTGCTCGGCCTGTGCAGCGGCCTGCTGGTGCACACCGCCGCGGTCGCCCTGGGCCTGGCGACGCTCTTTGCCAGTTCCGCGCTGGCTTTCAACCTGCTCAAGGCGGCCGGCGCGGTGGTCCTGGTCTGGCTGGCCTGGCAGGCCTGGCGTGCCCCCGCCGCCGACGGCGACACCCTCGCGACCGCCGCGCCAAGCTTGGCCCGCCTCTACCTGCGCGGCATCGTGATGAACGTGACCAACCCCAAGGTGTTGATCTTCTGCCTCGCGTTTCTGCCCCAGTTCGTGACGCCTGAGCGCGAACGCATCGGCTTGCAGGTGTTGGCGCTGGGGGCGCTGCTCATGCTCGCGACGCTGGTGGTATTCGGCGCCATCGCGCTGGCAGGCGGTACGCTGCGCGCATTGCTGCTGCGTGCGCCCGGCGCCCAGGTGGCGATGAATCGCGTGGCCGCGCTCGTGTTCCTGGGGCTGGCCGCTCGGCTGGCCTTGGCGCGCCACTGACAAGGCAAGGGCAATGCCTACCGGCCCGTGACGGAGTTGTCGCGCCCAGGCTGCGACCGGATAGCCCCGGATTGAGCCCAGCCGCGTGGATCGATTACTCTTCGCCCAAGGAGTGATACGCCCTTGGACGTCTTGCAACTCGATGTGTCCGGCCGCCCGCAGGCCTGGATCAGCGCCAAGGAAGCGGCGGTGATCTACGCCAGCGACGGTGTCGCCTGGACGCTCGGTGACGCCTTCAAGGTACTGCGCGGGGGCACCCAGCGCGCCACCGGCCGCCAGTCGCGCATCGAGGTCCACCCGATCATCGCGGTGCGCGGCGTGGTACCCAGCCGGGCCTGGCGCCAGGCCCCGGCGCTGGCCAACCACAAGCTGTTCTCGCGCGACCGCCAGGTCTGTGCCTACTGCGGCGGGCTGTTCGACTTCGACGACCTGACGCGCGAGCACATCGTGCCGACCTCACGCGGCGGCGGCGACAGCTGGATGAACTGCATCACTGCCTGCCGCAGTTGCAACGGCCGCAAGGGCAACCGCCTGCCCGAAGAAGCGCGCATGACGCTGATGTACCTGCCCTACGTGCCCAGCCTGCACGAAGACATGATCCTGCGCGGGCGCCGCATCCTGGCCGACCAGATGGAGTTCCTGCTGGCCAGCGTGCCGCGCAGTTCAAGACTGCATGCCTAGTTGCGCCCGCGCGTCCCTGCGCGGCAACACTTCTTTACCGCCGGGCGCGCAGCACAACCCACCGGCATGCGTCAACCCTAGCGGCTTTGCGCCCGTTGGCCAGGGGGCCAACATTTCGGAGTCCACGATGATGATCAAGAGCCTGATTGCCGCCGCCACGCTGGTCGCCCTGGCTGGCTGCACCACCACCAGCCCCGACGTCGTGCAACGCGGCGACGCGCAGCGCCTGGCCCAGGTCCAGGACGCCACCGTGCTCTCCGTACGCCCAGTCACGGTCGAGGGCAGCCAGAGCGGCACCGGTGCCGTCACCGGCGGCGTGCTTGGCGGCATCGCCGGTTCGTCACGCTCGTCGGGCCGCGAGCAGGCCGCCATCGGCATCGTCGGCGCGGTGGCCGGTGCCGTGATCGGCAACGCGATCGAACGCGGCGCGACGCGCGAAGACGCGGTCGAGATCCTGCTGCA
>JANOPR010000308.1:0-1904 GCA_031421955.1 Burkholderiales bacterium | reverse complement strand
TTCAGGCTGCCGCGCTCCAGGTGGTCCATCAATCGCCCGGGCGTGCCGACGACGATATGCGCGCCATGCTCCAGGCTGGCCAGTTGCGGGCGCATGGTGGCGCCACCGCACAGCGTGAGCACCTTGATGTGGTCTTCGGCGCGCGCCAGGCGGCGCACCTCCTGCGTCACCTGGTCGGCGAGTTCGCGCGTCGGGCACAACACCAGCGACTGCACCGCAAAGCGGCGCACGTTCAGGTTGGCCAGCAGCGCCAGCGCAAAGGCCGCCGTCTTGCCGCTGCCGGTCTTGGCCTGGGCGATGAGGTCATGCCCGGCCAGGGCCAGCGGCAGGCTCGCGGCCTGGATCGGCGTCATCGCCGCGTAGCCCAGGCGCTGCAGGTTCTCAAGCGTGTGGGGGGGCAGCGGCAGGCTGCTGAATTCGTTTGCAGTGGCGCGAGGTGGCGCGGCGGTCGTGTTCATGGGCCATTGTCGCACAGTACCTAAAAGTGGTACCATCGCGCATGAAACGGCGGCACCAGCGCACGCTCGAACTGGTCTTCGCCCGCCCGACCAGCGGCAACGTGCAGTGGCGGGACATCGAAGCGCTGTTCGTGGAGTTGGGCGCCGAAGTCATCGAGCGAGAGGGCAGCCGCGTCGCCGTGGTGTTGTTCGATGAAGTTCGTGTCTTTCACCGACCGCATCCTTCGCCGAACACGGACAAGGGCGCGGTCGCAAGCATTCGCAAGTGGTTGGAACAGCACGGAGTTGAGCCATGAACCTGATGACGGTTGGCGGGTATCACGCCAAGATCGAATACGACGAGGAACTCGACCTCTTTCGAGGCGAGATCCTCGGCCTCAATGGCGGTGCCGACTTTTACGGCAAGAACCCCAAGGAACTGCGTGCCGAGTTCAAGAAGTCGCTGCAAGTCTTTCTCGATGTGTGCAAGGAAAAGGGCATCGAGCCGCGCCGTCAGTTTTCGGGCAAATTCAACCTGCGCATTCCGCCTGAGCTGCACGAGCGTCTCGCCATCGAAGCCCAGGCCCAGGGCAAGAGCATCAACAGCCTGGCCCAAGAGGCGTTGCAGGAACGAGTCGCCTCTTGATCGCGCTTCGACGCACGAATGAGGCGGCCTGAGCCATGTCCCCAACCCTCCCCAACCCCCGCCACGCCGAGCGCCTGCCCGCGCACATCGGCCCCGAGCAGATCGCGCGCATCCGGCACGGGCTGCACCACCTGCCGCAGTTGGTCAAGCCCGCCGACTACCTGACCGAGACGCACGACGATTTCGAAGGCCACCTCGACAAGCTCGGGCTGGTGCTGCTGCAAAAGCCGGTGGCCGGGCAGCGCCCGAGCCGCTGGATCGACCCGGCGCTGATCGACGCCGCGCTGGCGCACCTCGACGCCGTGGGCAGCGGTCCCAAGGCGCGGCCGCAGATGCTGGAGCGCAGCGCCGCGCTCGAGCAGCAGATTGGGGTGTCGCGCCGCGCCGGCGTGTGGACGCGCCTGATCCGGCACACGCTGACCCTGTCGGAACCCGATTGGAAGGTGCCGGTGCTGTTTCGCGTTCCGGTCGACGCCGATGCGGTGTGGGCCTACTACCGCAACGCCGACCAGGCCGCGTTGCTGGCTGCCATGGGCCCACCGCCCGCGCACCCGCAAGCCGCGGAGTTGCTGGCCCACCTGGAGGCGTTGGTTGCCAAAGGCCGTGCCTTCAAGGCCCGGCACATCGAATCGCTGCTGCCACGCCTGCAAGCCGAATGCAGCACGCCGCAGCCGCTGCCCGAGATGCTGGCTGCCTGCACCCGCGCGCAGGAGCGCTGGGAACATCGCGCCGCCGAGATCGACACCCTCGAGGGCCTGAACAGCGAACTCGCCTTCCAGGGCTACCCCGACACCTTCAACAAGGCGCGCCAATTGCAGCGC
>JANOPR010000307.1:0-6784 GCA_031421955.1 Burkholderiales bacterium | reverse complement strand
CCATCAGGTACTGGCCGCTGGGCTGCAGATTGACCAGGCAGGGCAAGTCACTGATGGAAGACTTCTGCTACGCCGGCGGCCTGCCGGTGGTCATGAAGGAAATTGCCGCGCACCTGCACACCGGCGCAATCACCGCCAACGGGAAGACCGTGGGCGAGAACATCGCCGACGCGCAGTTCTTGAGCACCATGACGCAGTTTTCGTCGATATCGAGGGCTTCGTCGTCGATGCGGGCGTGAAAGTCCTCGATGTGCTCGAACACCACGGCCCGGCCCCGGTGCACCATCAGCTCCGGTGTTGCCGCGCTAGGCTTGATGACGGCGCCGCGCGGCGCGAGGTTGCCGCGCAGCACCGCGATGCCGGCCTGCTCCTTGAACGGCGTGGCCAGCGGCCGTATCACCTCGGTGTTGTAGTTCTGCGCATCGGCGATGTTCTGGCCGATGGTCTGGCCGTTGGCGGTGACGGCGCCGGTGTGCAGGTACTGCGCGACCTCCTGCATCAGCGCCGGCAGGCCGCCGGCGTAGCAGAAGTCCTCCATCAGGTGCTTGCCCGAGGGCTGCAGGTCCAGCAGGCAGGGTAGGGCGCTGGCCAAGCGGTCGAAGTCGTCGATGGAGAGTTTTACGCCGACGCGTCCGGCGATGGCGATCAGGTGGATCACCGCGTTGGTCGAGCCGCCGATCGCGGCCAGCGTGACGATCGCGTTCTCGAAGGCCTCGCGGGTCAGGATCTGCGACAGCTTCAGGTCCTCGTGCACCATGTCGACAGCGCGCCGCCCGGCCATGCGGGCCAGCACATTGCGCCGGCCGTCCACGGCAGGATAGGCGGCGTTGCCGGGCAGGCCCACGCCCAGCGCCTCGACCATCGACGCCATCGTGCTGGCGGTGCCCATGGTCATGCAGTGGCCATGGCTGCGGTGCATGCAGCTTTCGGCTTCGAAGAATTCCGAGAGCTTCAAGGTGCCGGCGCGCACCTGCTCGCTCATGCTCCACACGCCCGTGCCCGAACCGAGCTGCTGGTCGCGCCAGCGGCCGTTGAGCATCGGCCCGCCCGAGACGCCAATGCTCGGCAGGTCGGCGCTGGCCGCGCCCATCAGCAGCGAGGGCGTGGTCTTGTCGCAACCCATCAGCAGCACCACGCCGTCGATGGGATTGCCGCGGATCGACTCCTCGACGTCCATGCTGGCCAAGTTGCGGTACAGCATCGCCGTGGGCCGCAGCAGGGTTTCGCCGAGAGACATGACCGGAAATTCGAGCGGAAAGCCGCCAGCCTCGTAGACGCCGATCTTGACCTGATCAGCGAGCGTCCTGAAATGCGAGTTGCAGGGCGTGAGTTCGCTGAACGTATTGCAGATGCCGATCACGGGCCGGCCGTCGAACTGGTCGTGCGGCACGCCCTTGCCCTTGACCCAGGAGCGGTAGGCGAAGCCATCGCGGTCCTGGCGGCCGAACCACTGCTGGCTGCGCAGTTCGCTCGGCGCCCGCTTTTTCTTCGTGCTCATCGTCCTGCTTTCAATGAATGTGTGAGCCGCCGTTGATGTCGATCTCGCTGCCGGTGACGTAGCTCGACAACGCCGAGGCGAGGAAGACGACGCAGCCGGCCACCTCGTGGGCATGGCCGGGGCGGCCCATCGGCACGCTCTGCAGGATGGCGTCGAGCCGCTCGGGGGTCAGCAGCCCGGCGGTGATGTCGGTATCGATGAAACTCGGGCAGAGCGCGTTGACGCGGATGTTGTCGGGCCCGAGTTCGCGCGCCGCGGCCTTGGTGTAGCCCAGGATCGCAGCCTTGGCGGCCGAGTAATGCGAGCCGCCGAAGACGCCGCCGCCGCGCTGCGCCGAGACGCTGCTCATGTTGACGATGCTGCCGCTTTGCTGCTTGCGCATCGTCGGCACCACCGCCTGCGTCATGTACAGGGTGCCGCGCATGTTGACGTCCATCACCAGCGAGTACATCTCGGGCGTGACCTCCATCAGGCGCTGCGGGCTGGTGATGCCGGCGATATTGACCAGCACGTCGACGCGGCCGAAATGCGTCACCGCCAGTGCGACGGCGGCTTCGCATTCGGCCTTGTCGGTGACGTTGCAGCGCGCACCGAAGTGACTGCGGCCCGGCAGGGTGCGCGCCGCCGCCTCGGCCGCCGCCGAGTCGAGGTCGGTGATCAGCACCCGCGCGCCATGCTCGGCCATCAACTTGGCACTGGCCAGCCCCAGGCCGCGCAGACTGGCCGCGCCGGTGACGATGGCCGACAGGCCTTCGAGAAGCCGGCTCACCCGAGGGCTTTCCTGACTGCGGCCGCCACGCCTTCGGCGTCCAGGCCGTAGTGGCGGTACAGGTGCGTCGGCGGCCCTAGCAGCGAGTACTCGTCGGGCATGCCGATGCGCAGCAGCTTGGCGCCCAGGCCCTCTTCAGCGATCACTTCGGCCACGGCCGAGCCGAAGCCCGAGCTGCGGTTGTGCTCTTCGGCGGTGATGACCAGGCCATGCGCCGTCGCTGCGCGGCGGATCGCAGCCTTGTCGATCGGCGCAATCGAATACATGTCGACCACGCCGAGTTCGATGCCTTCGCGCTGCAGGATTTCCGCGGCATCCAGGCTGGCGCTGACCAGGTTGCCGATCGCCAGCACCGTGGCATGGCGGCCCTCGCGCAGCGTGTTGGAGCCACCGATGCGCCAGGACGGCGGCGCGTCGTAGACCGGCTTCTCGCGGCCGCGCCCGGCGCGCAGGTAGATCGGGCCGTCGTGCTCGATCGTGTTCGTGAACGCAGCGCGGATGGCCATGCCGTCGCAGGGTGCCATCAGCACCAGGCCGGCGATCGCGCGCAGCGCGCCGATGTCTTCGTTGCAATGGTGGCTGGTGCCGTAAAAACCCATCGCGATGCCCGAATGCGTGCCGATCATGCGCACCTTCAGGCCCGGGTAGGCGATGTCGTTGCGGATGTTCTCCACACCCATCAGCGCCAGGAAGAACGAGTAGTTGCTGATGACGGCGATGTGGCCGGTGGTGGCCAGCCCGGCGGCCGCGCCGATCATGTTGCGCTCGGCGATGCCGAAGTTGAAATAGCGGTCGGGGTACTTGCGGCCGAAACCGACGACCTGCGTCGGGCGGCCCAGGTCGGCCGTGCAGACCACGATGTCGTGGCCCTGCTGCACCATCTCGTCGAGCACCGCGCCGGTCGTGAGTTGTGGCGAGAGTCCGAGCGAGGTCGCCATGTCCCAGGTGGCGTCGTCGGCCAGGCCCTTGACGCGGCTTTCACTCAAGTCGAGCGTGGCCTTGGCTTCGGCGCTGATGTAGGTGACGCCGGCGGCGCGCGGCTGCGGCGTCCATCTCGACAGATCGCCGCTCATCCGATGCTCCCTTCAAGGACTTCGTTGTAGGCCTGCTGCAAATCCTTCGGCCCGAGGAAGCCGAGGTGCCATTGCCAGCCGTGTTCCATGAAGCTCACGCCCTTGCCGCTGACGGTGTACGCGAGGAGGCAGGTCGGCCGGCCGTCGGGCTGGTTCAACGCGACGTCGAGCGCCGCGCTCACCGCATCGAGGTCGTGGCCGTCTTCGAGCACCAGCGTGCGCCAACCGAACGCTTCCCACTTGGCCTTCAACGGCTCGGTCTTCATCGTCTCTTGCGGATCACCGTCGCTGCCGGCGGCGTTGATGTCGACGATGCCGACCAGGTTGTCCAGGCCCCAGTGCGCGCCCGAGATCGCCGCCTCCCAGATCTGGCCCTCGGTCTGCTCGCCGTCGCCCATCAGGCACACCGTTCTCGCAGGCGAGCCGCGACGGCGCGTGCCCAGCGCCATGCCGACCGAGACGCTGAGGTTGTGGCCGATCGAGCCCGAAGAAAAGTCCACGCCGGGTACCTTCTTCATGTCGGGGTGGTCACCGAGCGGGCTCTTGAAGCGGGTGTAGCTGTCGAGCCAGCTCCGCGGGAAGAAACCCAGGTCGGCGAGCACGGGAAACAGGCCGATCGCGGCATGGCCCTTGCCCATCGTGAAGCGGTCGCGGTCTTGCCATTGCGGATCGCTAGGCCGCACCTGCATGTAGCGGTAGTACAGCACCGCGACGATCTCGGCCATCGAGAAGCTCGAGCCGTAGTGGCCCGAGCCGCAGATGTCGGTCATGCGCAGGGTTTCAAGGCGGATCAGCCGCGCCTTTTCGCGCAGCACTTCCTTGGCCACAGGGTGCGGCGCTCGAATCGTGTTCATCATGCGGTCCTGATGCGGGTGCACTTGACTTCGGCGGGCTCGGGGAGCGGCTCAGCGCTTCTTCGAGCCCGCGCCGTTGAGCGCGCGGTAGGCGCGGATCACCTGGCTGTCGTCGGCCGCGCCGTGGCCCAGGCCGCTGGCGGCCAGGAACATCTGCATCGCCGCGGCCGACAGCGGCAGGCCGGCCTTCAGGGCGCGCGCCTCGCCGAGCACGATGCCCAGGTCCTTGACGAAGATGTCCACCGCGCTGGTCACGGCCGGGTCGGCCTGCATCATGCGCGGCCCGCGGTCGCCCCACATCCACGAGTTGCCGGCACTGACGCTGATGATCTCGTGCATCGTCGCGGTGGACACCCCGGCGCGCTCGGCCAGATGCATGGCTTCGGCGGCGGCGGCGATGTGCACGCCGCACAGCAGCTGGTTGATCATCTTGGCGGTTGAGCCCATACCAGGCGCGCGACCGCAGTCGAAGACGCGCGAGCCCATCGCGTCGAGCACGGGGCGGGCGCGTTGCATCACCGCCTCGTCGCCCGAACACATGATCGTCAGCGCCGCAGCGTTGGCGCCCTTGATGCCGCCCGACACCGGCGCATCCAGCGTGCACAGGCCCATCGCGGCCAGGCGCTCGGCCGTGCGCGCGGCGTCTGCAGGCGCCTGCGTGCAGCCCAGGCCGACGATGGCGCCCTTGGGCATGGCGGCGGCGGCGCCGTGCTCGAACAGCACGCTCTGGGCCTGCTCGCCCGAGACGACCATCAGCCACAGCAGTTGCGCATCACGCGCGGCGTCGGCGGCGCTTGCTGCGGCGCTGCCGCCGGCGGCCACCAGCGCATCGGCCGCGCCGGCGCGCACATCGAACCCGCGCAGCGCCTGCCCGGCTTTCACCAGGTTGAGCGCCATCGGCGCGCCCATCGCACCGAGGCCGATGAAGCCGATATTCATGACAAGGCTACTCCTTCACCGCCCCCGTCATCGCCGACACATAGTGCTCGACGAAGAAGGCATACAAGATCACCAGCGGCAGCGAGCCGACCAGCGCGCCGGCCATCAGCGAGCCCCAGCGGTACTGGTCGCCGTCGGTGAAGGCTGACAGGATGGCCACCGGCACGGTCTTGTTCTCGGTGCTGTTGATGAAGGTCAGCGCGTAGATGAATTCGTTCCAGCACAGCGTGAGGCAGAAGATCGAGGCCGAGATCAGCCCCGGCACGGCCAGCGGCAGGATGATCTTGGTCAGGATCTGCCAGCGGTTGGCGCCGTCGATCAGCGCGCACTCCTCGAGCTCGTAGGGGATGGTCTTGAAGTAGCCCATCAGCAGCCAGGTCGAGAACGGGATCAGGATTGTCGGGTAGGTCAGGATCAGCGCGAAGGGCGTGTCGAACAGACCGTACTGATAGACCACCGTGGACAGCGGGATGAACAGGATCGACGGCGGCACCAGGTAGGCCAGGAAGATCGCGCCGCCGACCCATTGCGCGCCGCGGTAGCGGATGCGCGTGATGGCGTAGGCGGCAAAGACGCTGGCCACCAGCGACAGAATAGTCGCCGACACGGCGATGAACATCGTGTTCCACAGCCACAGCGGATAGTCGGTGCGGAACAGCAGGTCGGCGATGTGCTCGAAGGTCGGGTTCAGCGTGTAGAACGGGTTGTGCGCGTCCAGGTCGAGCAGGTGCTCCTTCGGCTTGATCGCCGTCATCGTCATCCAGTAGAACGGGAACAGCAGCACGACGACGATCAGCGACAGCGGCATGTACACGCGCACCACACGCTGCGGCAGCGTGGACAGGAAGCTCATGCCCTCGCTGTGGTCGGACTCGTCAACTGCAGCCTTCGCGACGCGGGTTTCACTCATTGTGTTCGCTCCCGGCCTGCCACTTGCGCCGCTGCAGGCCGAACCACGAGACCAGGATCGCGGCGAGCAGGAAGGGCACCATGGCGGTCGAGATGGCGGCGCCCTCGCCGATGCGCCCGCCCAGGATCGCGGTGTTGTAGCTCATGGTGGCCATCAACTCGGTGGCGCCGGCCGGGCCGCCATTGGTCAGCACCTTGACCAGCTGGAAATCGGTGAACGTGAAAAGCACCGAGAACGTCATCACCACCGCGATGATCGGCGTCAGCAGCGGGTAGGTGATCTTGACGAACATCTGCCAGCGCGTGGCGCCGTCGAGCACCGCGGCTTCGTACAGCGAGGCGGGCACCGTCTGCAGCCCGGCCAGCAGCGAGATGGCGACGAAGGGCACGCCGCGCCAGACGTTGGCGAAGATGGTCGCCAGCCGCGCGTTCCAGGGGTCGCCCAGGAAGTCGATGTACTTGTCGATGAACCCCAGCTTGACGAGGATCCACGAGATGATCGAGAACTGCGAGTCGTAGATCCACCAGAACGCGATCGCCGACAGCGCGGTCGGCACGATCCACGGCAGCAGCACCACGGCGCGGAAGAAGCTCTGGAACGGCAGCCTCTGATTCAGCAGGATCGCCAGGTACAGCCCGAGCCCGAACTTCAGCACGCTCGCGACCACGGTGTAGAACAGGGTGTTGAACAGCGCCAGCTGCGTGACGCTGTCGGTGACGAGGAAGCTGAAGTTCTCCAGGC
>JANOPR010000306.1:0-6749 GCA_031421955.1 Burkholderiales bacterium | reverse complement strand
TGCTCCGTGTCGAGTTCGCCCTCGAAGCCCTCGAGCACATTGCTGACGTTTGTGAAGCCGTGCTTTTCCAGTTCGGCTCCGGCGTCCTTGGACCGCTTGCCGCTGCGGCAGATCAGGATGATCGGCCGCTCGATGTTGCCGGCCATGCGCAGTACCTCGTCGGCGAAATGCGGGTTGACTTCGAAGTCCGGCGCGGTATTCCACTCGATGTTGATGGCGTCGGTGGGATGGCCGACGAAGTAGAACTCGACCTCGGTGCGACAGTCGATCAACAACGTGTTCGCATTGGCTTGAACCGTCTCGTAGGCTTGCTTGGGGTGCAGGTGTTCCATGGCGATCTCCGTCGGCAATCATTGTGCAGGGCGGTCCGACGTCGCGAAACGATTGATTGCGCATATCGATATCGCCCGCGCGACCGACCCGCTCGGCACGGCATTCCGTACTAACCCTTGCTCGCGCTCGAGCTGTCGGGCCGCGGCCTCACCACCCAAGTGCCATGCAAACTATCCAGATTGGCCCCATTACCCGCATGGGTAGTCAACGCCTGCCCAAACCGACTATAGACGCCTCCCAGCGGGTATGCGCCTAATCGCCGACGAGTCAGGCCGCGCTGGTGTGCGCCTGCGCCCGCTGTCTTGAAGGTCCCAGCCCAAGCGATGCCGCACCGTCCATTGCACGACCCGATCGCCCCGCAGCGGCATGTCGCGCCACGGCCCGGGTGCCACAGGCGGCGTTGTGAGTCGGCGCGCGATGGGGCTCGCGGACTGTGGGTCGGCTCATGAACGTCAGTCTGGCCGCCCGGACCCGCTTGGTACGGCTGTTTCCCTTCCTGTCCTGGTTCCCGATCGACGCGGTGATGGCGCGTGCCGACCTGATTGCGGGTATCTCGGGTGCGCTTGTGCTGGTGCCCAAGGCCATGGCCTACGCCCAGCTGTCCGGCCTGCCGGTGCACTATGGGCTGTACGTGGCCTTCGTGCCCGCTATTCTGGGTGCGCTCTGGGGTTCGTCGCGTCAGCTCGCCACCGGGCCGGTGGCGATCGTGTCGCTCATGACCGCCGCGGCGCTGACGCCGCTGGCCGTGCCGTTCTCTGAAAACTACATCGCCTTGGCGTTGGCGTTGGCATTCATGGTCGGGTTGATCCAGTTCAGCATGGGCCTGCTCAAGCTGGGCAGCATCGTGCACTTCGTTTCCCACCCGGTCATCCTGGGATTCATGAACGCCGCGGCGATCATCATTGCCCTGTCCCAGATCGACGTGCTGCTGGGCATACCGAAGGGGCGCAGCGACTCCTTGCTGATGGACGTCTGGGAGGTGCTCATGCATCTGCCGCTGACCCATTGGCCCACATTGGCGATGTCGGTCTTCGCGCTGGCGCTGATGCTGGGCCTGCGCCGGATCCCCTCGCTGGCCAAGGTGAGCGTGCTGATTGCCGTCGTGATCACGATGCTCGTGAGCGCGGCGACGGACTTCGAGCGCACGGCCCGGATGCCGATCGACAGGATCGAGGACCCGGCCACACGCGAACGCGTCGCCGCCTATGCGCAGGCCGACCAGCGCATCAAGGACCTGAACACGGGACTGGCCGAGCGCGGTGCGCAGGTGCGCGCCCAGCAGCCGGTTGATGCACGTGCGGCCGCGGCACTGCGCCACCAGATCCAGATCGATCAACTCGATCTGAAGGAACTCGCGGCCGCCAACAAGGTGCGCATGCGCGAAATCTCGCGCCAGGCCTTCGTCGGCGCAGACGGCGCGGATGGTGCGGCCATGCGCCTGTTTGTCGAAGGCCAGGCGGCCCAGGACGTGGCGACGGACCGTCAGCGCTGGCGCATCCGCACGATCAACGGCGGCGAGGTGGGCCTGGTTGGCGGTGGCGAGGTCGTCGGCAGCATCCCCAGTGGTCTGCCCTCGTTTGCATGGCCGACGATGACGTGGGATGCCTTGCTGTCCCTGTTGTCGGCAGCGCTCGTGATCGCGTTGGTGGCATTCATGGAGTCCATTGCGATGGCCAAGGCCATGGCCGCGCAGACCAAGCAGCGCATTGACCCGAATCAGGAACTGATCGGCCAGGGCGTGGCCAACATCGGCGGTTCGTTCTTCCAGTCCTACCCGGCCTGCGGCTCGTTCACGGGCTCGGCGATCAACCTGCAAGGTGGCGCCAGGACCGGGTTCGCGATGGTCTTCAACGGGCTTTTCGTGGTCGCCGTGCTGCTGCTGCTTACGCCCTACCTGTACCACCTGCCCAAGGCCACATTGGCCGTGATCATTCTGCTGGCCGTGGGCACCCTGATCACGCCCAGCGCCATCAAGCAGGCCTGGCGTGCCAGCCGCTCCGACGGCCTGGTGGCGCTCACGACCTTCGCCGTGACGCTGCTCGCCGCGCCGCACCTCGACCAGGGCGTCCTCGTCGGTGCGGCCCTGGCCATGCTCCTGCATCTGTACCGCAGCATGCGCCCCCGCGTCGCTCTGCTCGGACGCCACCCCGACGGCACCCTGCGCGACCTGCGCGTCTACCCCGAGCTGCCCACCAGCCCCCACGTGCTGGCGCTGCGTTTCGACGAGTCGCTGTATTTCGCCAATGCGTCGTTCTTCGAGGATGCCGTGCTCGAGGCCGTTGCCGACAAACCCGACGTGCGCTACGTGCTGATCGTGGGCACCGGCATCAACCAGATCGATGCTTCGGGCGAGGGTGTGGTGCGCCAGTTGGTCGAGGGCTTGCGCGGCAGCGGCGTCACCCTCGTGTTCGCCGGCCTGAAAAGGCAGGTCCTTGATGTCATGCACCGTACCGGCCTGTACGAGGTGATCGGATCGGCGCAGTTCTTCCCCAGCGAGGAGCAGGCCGTGGTGGCCATCAACCAGCGGCTCGGCGATGCGGGCAAGGGCGAGTTGCTGCCCCGGCCCATCGCAGTCGCGACCTCGCCAGCGCATCGGGAGACACGTGCATGAAGCAAGCCCATCAACCACGCCACGCGCGACCGATTTCAAGCGAGAACCTGCCATGAGCGACGCTCTTTCCTACCTGCTCAAGGCGCGTCCCGAGGCGATGGGTCACTACTTCAGCTTTTTGAAGGACGCCGGCAAGCACCTTGACCCCAAGACGCGGGACCTGATCTCCGTCATCACCAAGGTCCACGCCCAGACCGAGCGAGGCTTCAAGCAGTACCTCGGGCGCGCATTGCGCCAAGGCTGCACCCCGATGGAGGTGCTCGACGCGCTGCTGATGGCCTTCCCGGCGCTCGGGCTGGCCAAGATCGTCTGGGCGGTGGACATCATCCTGGCCATGGACATGCCCGAGTTCAGGCCCGAAGCGCTCAGCGCGGGCGGGCAATGGCACGACGTGATGGCCGAAGTCGACCTGACGGACGGCGAGGTGCAACGCGTGGACTGCGATGACCGCGGCCTCTTCGTCTATCGCGACGACGCAGGCATCCGCGTTTACGACAGCCGCTGCCCGCACCAGAGCACCAACATCCCGCATCTCGCGCTCGAGGGCAGCACCCTGACCTGCCCCAAGCATGAATGGGTTTTCGATGTTCACAGCGGCGCCTGCATCAAGAAGGGCAACAGCCCTCTGCGCCGCTGGGAATCCAAGGTCACTGACGGTCGCCTGATGGCGTTTTGGTAGGCGGCACTGCCGCATCTGAGGTCCCTTTCACATCCCACCCACTGACGGAGACAAACATGAAACTCAACCGGACGCGCATCGCCGCCCAGCGCCTCGCGCACTTCGCGCTCACGCCGCTGTGCCTCCTGCTGGCCACCACGGCCGCGCAGGCCACCAACGGCTACTTCGCCCACGGCTATGGCATCAAGGCCAAAGGCATGGCCGGCGCCTCGACCGCACTTGCGCAGGACAGCATGGGCGGCGCCACCAACCCGGCTGCCATGGTATGGGTCGGCAACCGCGTTGACGTCGGTGCCGACGTCTTCATGCCCAAGCGCGACGCTGTGCGCAGCGGCGCGGGCTTCCCGACGCTCAATGGCGGCGTGGAGAGTGGACGCGAGGCGTTCCTGATCCCGGAGTTCGGCTACAACCGCGCGATGGGTGACATGTCCTTGGGCGTGACGGTCTACGGCAACGGCGGCATGAATACCAGCTACCCGCAGGGGAACTTCAATTGCGGCGGGCCGCCCGCCAATATGCTGTGCGGCGGCGGCCAGCTCGGCGTGGACCTGATGCAGTTGATCATCGCGCCGACGCTGGCCTACAAGCTCAACGCACAGCATGCGGTGGGCGTGTCGGTGCTGCTCGGTTACCAGCGCTTCAAGGCCTATGGCCTGCAGGCCTTCGACAATGCGCCTGGGTTCCCACCCTTCACCAGTGCCCCCGGCAGCGTGACCAACAACGACTATGACAGCAGCACCGGTGTCGGCGTGCGCCTGGGGTACCAGGGTCGGCTCAGCGATGCCGTCACCATCGGCGCCTCGTATGCGCCAAAGATGAAGATGGGCAAGTTCGACAAGTACCGGGGCCTGTTCGCCGGCGCCGGCGGCTTTGACATCCCGTCGCACTACAACATCGGCATCGCCTTCATGGCCACGCCGGCCGTGACCTTGGCGCTGGACTTCGGACGCATCAACTACAGCGACGTGCCCTCGGTCGGCAACCCGAGTTCAATGCCGGCACCGCTTGGCGCAGCCAACGGCCCCGGCTTCGGCTGGAAGGACATCGACGTCTTCAAGCTCGGTGTGGCCTGGAAGATGTCCAACGCGCTGACACTGCGTGCGGGCTATAACAAGGGCGACAACCCGATCAGCGCGCCCGACGTCACGTTCAACATACTCGCGCCGGGCGTGATGAAGCAGCATTACACGACGGGCTTCACCTATGCGCTGGACAAGGACAGCGAGGTCAGCGGCGCGTTGATGATCGCGCCACGCCAGAGCGTGACCGGCGCCTCGCTGTTCAACGCCGTGCTCGGCCCGGGCGCCGGCGGCAGCGAGACGATCGGTATGAAGCAGACCAGCATCGGCCTGGCCTGGGGGCGCAAGTTCTGACGTGCGGGACCTTGAGCCCGTTGATTACCCACTTGGGCTACGGGCCATTACCCGTCTCGGTGATAGACATGAGCGGGTTGCTCTAACGTAATAGCTGGATCACGCCGGGTGCTGCCGCAGGGTGCGGTGGCGCTCGGCCCCTCACCACGGCCCACACCCGGCGACGTCCAGTTCGCCATGGAGAACAGAATGAACTACGACAAGGAATTCGATGCCTCAGGCCTGGCCTGCCCGATGCCGATCGTGAAGACGAAGAAGTCGCTCAACGACATGGCCTCAGGCCAGGTGCTGCGTGTGATTGCGACTGACCCGGGATCGGTGTGCGACATGCAGGCCTTTGCCGAGCAGACCGGACACACCTTGCTGTCATCGGGCACCGAGAACAGCAAGTACGTCTTCTTCCTCAAGAAAGCCTGACCGCCTCGCGGTCGAACCCCCACTCCTGGAGACACGATGGCTGCAAAGAAGATGGCGCTCATTTCCACCAAGGGCGCCCTGGACATGGCCTACCCGCCGTTCATCCTGGCTTCGACCGCCGCCGCGCTGGGCTGGGAGGTGCAGATATTTTTCACCTTCTACGGCCTGCAGCTGCTGCGCAAGGACCTGAGCGGCATCGCCATCAGCCCCTTGGCCAACCCGGCGATGCCGATGCCGGTGCCGATGCCGGTGTTCGTGCAGATGCTGCCAGGCATGGAAGCCATGGCCACGATGATGATGAAGGCCAAGATGAAAAAGAAAGGCGTGGCCTCGCTCGAGGAATTGCGCTCGGTGTGCCAGGAGTCCGATGTCAAATTTGTTGCCTGCCAAATGACGGTCGACCTGTTCGACTTCGAGAAGAAGGACTTCATCGACGGCATCGAATACGGCGGCGCGGCAACCTTCATGAAGTTCGCCGGCGAATCGGACGTCTGCCTGTTCATCTGACCCCTTGGAGGCCGCAATGGCGCTTGCAAACGTGCGGCGGTGGCTGGCGGCAGTGCTGCTGCTGAGCCTGGCCCCGCTGAGTTGGGCCTTGCCCCCTTACATGGCGGGCACCAAGCAGGCGGCCGGCGAGGTCAAGGCGCAGATCGAGCAGGTCGAGCGCAAACTGCAGGCCGAGGGCTTCAACGTCATCGGGCGGCATCTGCCGACGGGTTTGGCCCAGCACGGCAGCGTGATCGTCACCGACCGGGCCCTGCTGGATGCCGTGCGCAGCGTCGGCGGCGTGGCCATCGTCGGCGCCGGCCTTCGGGTGGGCGTGAAGAGCGACGGCAGCGTCTCGTACATGAACCCGGAGTACTGGTACCGCGCCTACCTGCGCGGTGGCTTCGATGCCGCCCAGCCCGCGGTCCGCTCGGCGCAGGAACGCCTGGCCAAGGCGCTGGGCATCGGTGCCGGGTTCGGTGGCGATGTGCCGGCAGCCGAACTGGCCGACTACCGCTACATGTTCGGCATGGAGCGCATCGACTCCGTCCGCAACGAGTTGCGCAGCTTCACCAGTTTCGACGAAGCACTTCGCACGGTGCAGGACAACCTTGCCAAGGGCGTGGGCGCCACGGCCAAGGTCTACGAGGTCGTGATGCCTCAGAGCCGCCTGGCCGTGATCGGGGTGGCGTTGAACGACGCGGAACACGGCGAAGCCTGGTGGGCCGGCAAGATCGGGCCGGATCATGTGGCCGCCCTGCCCTACGAGATCTACATCGTCGAAGGCAAGGTGTTTGCGCTGTTCGCGCGCTACCGGATCGCCTTGTCGTGGCCGGCCTTGGGCATGGGC
>JANOPR010000305.1:0-2210 GCA_031421955.1 Burkholderiales bacterium | reverse complement strand
CCCGGCGGTCAACCGGACGCTGCGCGATAGAGCTGCGCAGCGCCGGTTACCTCTACGTTAGACCTCGCAACCCGATGCCGCGCTACCTTGCCATTGCAGCTGTACTCGCCCTCGCGGTTGCCTTGGCGGCATTCCTGCTCGGCTCGGCATTCCCGCTGTTGCCTTCGCCGGTCCTCGCAGTCATTCTCTTCTTGTGCCCTTCGCACGCATTCTTCGCCGCTACTGCCGCCTGCGCACCATTCGACGCATGCTCGCTGGAAATGCTCTTCTGGGTCCTGGCGGCAAACGTAGCGCTCTACACGTCACTGGCTGCCGTGCTGTGGGCTACACGCCAGCGCTGGCGAAGCGCCCGCTACGCGGTACTCGGCATCGCTGCAAGCACTTCGGGGTGGTGGGTAACGCAGTGGGTCTGAACCATGCACCACCGATGGCGAGGTCTAACCCTTCGCTGCAGCCGACCTGCTACGGCTGGCTTCGCCAGTCTTCGCAGGCGGCTGAGCTCAAACGTTGAGACTGTGCAATAACTGTATGAACACCCGTCCGGGAAATTCCTGACGACGAGGTTCAACGGAACGCGTTGAGTCCTCATCGCAGCGACGATGAGGACCAAGATGCCCCGCTACAAGCCCGCACAGCGCAACGGCATGTTCATCCCGGTGGTGTTCGAGGAGCAGATCCAGCCCGGCACCTTCGAATTCGCACTGCACCACCTGGTTGATGACGAACTCGACCTCACGCCGCTGGACGCCAGGTTCCGCAACGACGCCACCGGCGCCTCGGCTTATGACCCGCGCGTGATGCTCAAGATCGTGCTGCTGGCCTACAGCCGCGGCCTCATCACCAGCCGCAAGATCGAGGCCGCCTGCGAACACAACGTGCTGTTCATGGCCCTGTCGGGCGACGCCCGCCCCAGCTACACCCACATCGCCAAGTTCGTGCGCGAGCTCGGCCCGCAGGTCAGTGCACTGTTCACCCAGGTGCTGCTGACCTGCGACCGCCTGGGCCTGATCGGCAAGACCATGTTTGCCATCGACGGCGTGAAGCTGCCGGCCAATGCCAGCAAAGAGCGCAGCGGCACCCACGCCGAGTTGGCCCACCGCGCGGATCGGCTGGACCAGGCCGCGGCCAAGATCGTCGCGCTGCACCAGGCCCAGGACGAACACGGCACGATTGATCTGGACGCCCAACGCCAGACGCGCGTCGACGAGCTCAAGCGCGAAGCCCAGGCCACGCGGGACTTCATTGCCACGCGCGCCAAGCGGCTCAACCGCAAAGGCCAGGAGCTCAAGACCAATGTGACCGACCCCGACAGCGCCAAGATGGCCACCAGCAAGGGCGTCATCCAGGGCTATGCCGCGCAGGCCGCGGTCGACAGCGCACACCAGATCATCGTGGCCGCCGACATCACCGGCTCGGGCTCCGAGCAGGCCATGCTCATGCCCATGATCGACAAGGCCGCACTGCGCCAAGCGCACACCCTGGTCACGGCCGACGCCGGCTACTTCAGCGACGACAACATCAAGGCGCTGCACGACCAAGGCATCCCCGCGCTGATTGCCGACAACGGCATGCGCCAGAGGGACGAGCGCTTCGCCGATCAAGCCAGGCACAAGGCCCAGGGCGAGGTGCTGCACGACAAGCGCGCAGCGATCAAGCCGATCAAGATGTTCAAGCCCGAGCACTTCAACTTCCACAGTGACAACACGGCCACCTGCCCGGCGGGCAAGACGCTGAGCAGCAACGGCGCCACCTACAGCCAGCGCGGCCACAGGTTCCAGCGCTAAGAGGCCAACGCGCAAGACTGCGCGGGTTGTACGCTGCGAGGCCAGTGTCTGCGCAACCCGAACGCCGTGCGTGGGCGCCAGGTGGCGCGCTTCGAGCCACGAGCGCCCGACAGACAGCATCCGAGTTCGCGCATGCGCAGCGCCATCGACTCGCCGCGCGGCCGCGCGCTGTACAGCCGGCGCATCGCCACGGTGGAGCCGGTGTTTGCCAACATCCGCCACCACAAACGCATGAGCCGCTTCACGCTGCGCGGCAAGACCAAGGTCTCGACGCAGTGGCAGCTCTACTGCCTGGTGCACAACATCGAGAAGATCGCCACGCAGGCGATGCGCCCGCACTGAAGGGCAAGAACGCCGCGCGTTCGGCGCGCCTGGCACGCGCGCATTGACGCGCGGTGCGCGTTCGGGGTTCAATTCAAACATGCC
>JANOPR010000304.1:0-6613 GCA_031421955.1 Burkholderiales bacterium | reverse complement strand
CAAATACCGCGGCGACTTCGAACAACGCCTGAAGGGCGTGTTGAAGCAGTTGAAGGAGCAGACCGGTGCGATCCTGTTCATCGACGAAATCCACACCCTTATCGGCGCCGGTGCGGCCTCGGGTGGCACCCTGGACGCCAGCAACCTGCTCAAGCCGGCGCTGTCCAACGGCCAGATCAAGTGCATCGGCGCGACCACCTTCACCGAGTACCGCGGCATCTTCGAGAAGGATGCGGCGCTCTCGCGGCGCTTCCAGAAGGTCGACGTCGACGAACCCTCAGTCGAACAGACGATCGAAATTCTCAAGGGGTTGAAGTCGCGCTTCGAGGAGCATCACAACGTCAAGTACGCCCTGGGCGCGCTGCAGGCGGCGGCCGAGTTGTCGGCCAAGTACATCAATGACCGGCATCTGCCCGACAAGGCCATCGACGTGATTGACGAGGCCGGTGCGGCGCAACGCATCCTGCCCAAGAACAAGCAGAAAAAGACGATCACACGCGGCGAGGTCGAGGAGATCGTGTCCAAGATCGCGCGCATTCCGCCCGCCAGTGTGTCGAGCGACGACCGCGGCAAGTTGAAGACCCTGGACCGCGACTTGAAGAGCGTGGTCTTTGGCCAGGAACCCGCGATCGACGCGCTGGCCGCGGCGATCAAGATGGCGCGCTCAGGCCTGGGCCGGCCCGAGAAGCCGATCGGCTCCTTCTTGTTCAGCGGCCCGACCGGTGTGGGCAAGACCGAAGTCGCCAAGCAACTGGCCTTCATCCTGGGCATCGAGCTGATCCGCTTTGACATGAGCGAGTACATGGAGCGCCATGCCGTGAGCCGCTTGATCGGCGCGCCACCCGGTTATGTCGGGTTCGACCAGGGCGGGCTGCTGACCGAGGCGATCACGAAGAAGCCTCATGCGGTGCTGCTGCTCGACGAGATCGAGAAGGCCCACCCGGATGTGTTCAACGTGCTGTTGCAGGTGATGGACCATGGCACGCTGACCGACAACAACGGGCGCAAGGCCGACTTCCGCAACATCGTGATCATCATGACCACCAATGCCGGCGCGGAGACGATGAACAAGTCCGTCATCGGCTTCACCAGCAAGCGCGAGCAGGGCGATGAGATGGCCGACCTGAAGCGCCTGTTCACGCCCGAGTTCCGCAACCGGCTGGACGCCACCATCAGCTTCCGCGCCCTGGATGAAGAAATCATCATGCGCGTGGTCGACAAGTTCCTGCTCGAACTCGAAGCCCAGCTGGCCGAGAAGAAGGTCGAGGTCACCTTCACCGACAAGCTGCGCGCGCACCTGGCCAAGAAGGGCTTCGACCCCCTGATGGGCGCGCGGCCGATGCAGCGGCTGATCCAGGACACGATCCGGCGTGCACTGGCCGACGAGTTGCTGTTCGGACGCCTGGTCGACGGCGGCAGGCTGACGGTGGACGTGGACGATGCCGGCCAGACGCTGCTGGACATCCAGCCGTCCAAGAAGAGCGACAAGCCCAAGTCCGAGCCCGCGACGACCTCCTGAAGCCTCAGGCCAGCGCCGAGCCGCCCCAAGCGGCCTGAGCTCCCCTCGGGGGGCGACGCCGCAGGCGTCTTGGGGCCGTCATGTCTGCGCCGGGTCCTGCCGGTAATACGAAGCCAGCAGCCGGTACATCGCCGGCTGTTCTTCCTTGAGTTTGCGCGGCGTGGCGAAGAAGGCTTCCGAGGCGACGGCAAAGAACTCCTCCGGGGCCTCGGCGGCATAGGCATCGAGCACGGTGTCGTAGCCGCACACCACGCGCTCGCAGAAGCGGTCGTACTCGGGCCCCAGAACGGCCAGCCAGGCTTTTCGCGCTTGCGCACTCGGCAGCAGGGGCACGCCATCGGCTTGGCCATCGCGCATGTCGAGCACATGCGCGAACTCGTGGATCACGACGTTGTAGGCGCTTGTCCTGGCCTCGCGGTCGTCTCCACCTTGCACATCCGCCCAGCTCAACATCAGCGGGCCGCCCTCCATGGCCTCGCCGGCCAGCACCTCGTCATACTGGTGCACGACCCCGACGTCGTCCACGACCTCGCGTTCGGCAACCACGGCGTCGGCGTGCATCACGATACCGACAAAGCCGTCGTATTGATCCAGCCCCAACTCGAGCACCGGCAGACAGGCCTGCACCGCCACCGACAACGCAACGGCATCTTCGACGATGAAGCCGCCCGCGCCGCTGAATTCCTTGCGGTCGAGAAACAGACTGGCCATGCGGCGCAAGCGTTCGAGATCCTGCGCCGAGCGATCGGCAAGGAAGGGCAGGTGCGTGACGGTCTGCTGCCACAGGGGGTCGGAAATCGCGCGGCGTTGCAGCGCGCGTTGTTCGCCGCGGCGGCGCCAGCGTTGCCAGAATCGCGCGATCACGGCGCCAGGTCAACGCGGCTGAAGCCATCACGCGTCAGGCGCAGCAGCTGCGCACGCGCGGGTTCATTGTCGCAGTCCCAATCGCTCAGTACATGGCGCTCCATGGCAGGCGCCAACGTCTGGCTGCCGGGACGGTGCGTGTGGCCGTGTACCAGGTCGGTGCTGCCCGTCGCGCGCATCCAGTCGAGCGCGGCGACGGCGTCGACGTCGGCCCAATCGGCCATCGTCGTCTGGCGCTTGTTGGCCTCGCTGGCGTCGCGCATCTGCCGCGCCAGGCGCTCGCGCGTGGCCAGCGGCTGGCGCAGGAATTCCGCTTGCCACGCGTCACTGCGCACTTGACGGCGAAAGGCCTGGTAGGCCGTGTCGGCAAGACAGAGCGAGTCGCCGTGGGTGAGCAGAACGCGCCGCCCCCAGGCCTGCAACAGCGTCGGGTCCGGCAGCGCCGCAATCCCGCAAGATTGCAGCATGTGCGGGCCGACAAGGAAGTCCCGATTGCCGGGCATGAAGCCCATGGGCCGCCTGCGCGCCGCGTCGGTCAGGATCTCACGGGCCTGGTGCTCGAAGCGTGGGGCCTGGCAGGCGTCGTCACCGATCCAGACCTCGAACAAATCACCGAGGATGTAGATCGCGTCGGCCTGACTGCCCTGAAGGTAGGCAGCCCAGGCATCGACGGTGCGCGGCTGCTGCGGGCTCAGGTGCAGGTCGGAGATGAACTCGATGCAACGCCAGGCGTCATTTGCCCTGATCTCATGAAATGGCGGCAGCGCCGGCGGATGCGTCAAGGCCATGCCGCGGCGCGCCGATGGCGTTCAGACGGCGACCACGCGCTGGATCACGACGTCCTCGAGCGGCACGTCGTCATGCCCACCCTTGCGCCCGGTGGGCGTGCCTTCGATTGCATCGACGACGTCCATGCCGGACACGACGCGGCCGAACACCGTATAGCCCCAGCCCTGCGCCGACTCACTCTTGAAGTCGAGGAAACCGTTGTCGGCGGTATTGATGAAGAACTGTGCCGTGGCCGAGTGCGGCGCCGAGGTGCGCGCCATCGCCAGCGTGTAATGGCGGTTCTTCACGCCGTTATTGGCTTCGTTGGCAACCGGCGCGTCGGTGGGTTTTTGCTTCATGCCGGGCTCGAATCCGCCGCCCTGGACCATGAAGCCCTTGATGACGCGGTGGAACACGGTGTTGTCGTAGTGCCCCTTGGCGACATAGACCAGGAAGTTGGCAACGCTGGCGGGGGCCTTCTCGTCGTCGAGCTCGATGCGCAGGGCGCCGGCGCTGGTGGTCATTTCTACGGTCTTCATTTCACTTCTCCAATGTGGCCTTGTTGATTGTCACCGGCGCAGTCGGCACGTTCTGGTGGCCACCCTTGTCGCCCACCGGCACGGCCTTGATCTTGTCAATCACGTCCATGCCGGCCACGACACGGCCGAACACCGCATAGCCATTGCCATCGGGCGAATTGGCCTGGTCGAGGAAGGCGTTGTCCTTGAGGTTGATGAAGAACTGTGCGGTGGCGGAATTCGGGGCTGGCGTACGCGCCATGGCCAAGGTCCCGCGAACGTTGGTCAGGCCATTGCGACTCTCCAGAGGGATCGGCGAGCGCGTGGGCTTCTCGCTCATGTCGGCCTTCATGCCACCGCCCTGGATCATGAAGTTGTCGATCACGCGGTGGAATATCGTTCCGTCATAGTGACCGGCCTTGACATACTGCAGAAAGTTGTCGACGGACTTGGGCGCCTTGGCCGCGTCGAGCTCGACGACGATGTCGCCCTGGCTCGTGGCCAAGCGTACCTTCTGGGCCAGGGCCGGCGCGCAGGCTAGCGCAGTGCACAGGACGATCGCAAGACGGGTTTTCATTGGGTTTTTGCTCCACGTTTGCAGGCAACACGCCCGCTATACTGGGTTTCGATTCTACCGAGCGGCCTCCTGCACTGATCTGCACCGAGGCCGCTGCCACGTTTCTCGCATCGATGGCCCTGCGCATCCACAACACCCTGACCCGTTCGCTCGAGGAGTTCCGTCCGCTGCGTCCTGGCAAGGTCGGCATGTATGTGTGCGGCATGACCATCTACGACCTGTGCCACATGGGCCATCTGCGGATGATGATGGCCTTTGACGTCATCTACCGCTGGTTGTGCGCGCTCGGCTTGGACGTGACCTACGTGCGCAACATCACCGACATCGAAGACAAGATCATCAAGCGCGCATTGGAACGCAAGATCACGATCCGCGAACTGACCGACGAGATGATCGCGGCGATGCGCGCCGACCTCGGCGCGGTCGGCGTCATCGCGCCGACGCAGGAACCGCGCGCCACCGACTACGTGCCGCAGATGGTCGGCCTGATCCGGCAGCTCGAAGACAAGGGCTTGGCCTACCGCGCACCCGATGGCGACGTGAACTTCGCGGTGCGCAAGTTCCCCGGCTACGGCAAGCTCTCGGGCAAGAGCCTCGACGAGTTGCGCGCAGGCGAGCGCGTGGCGGTGCTCGAAGGCAAGCAGGATCCGCTCGACTTCGTGCTCTGGAAGTCAGCCAAGGCCGAAGAGCCCGAGGATGCCAAGTACGCCAGCCCGTACGGACCGGGCCGACCGGGCTGGCACATCGAGTGCTCGGCAATGAGCCATGCAACGCTGGGCCAGCCGATCGACATCCACGGCGGCGGCATGGATCTCACGTTCCCGCACCACGAAAACGAGATTGCGCAAAGCGAAGGCGCGAGCGGCGCGCCCTTCGTGCGCTACTGGCTGCACAACGGATTCCTCAACGTCGACAACGAGAAGATGTCCAAGTCGCTGGGCAATTTCTTCACCATCCGCGAGGTGCTCAAGCGCTACGACGGCGAGACGCTGCGGTTCTTCATGCTGCGCACGCATTACCGCAGCCCGTTCAACTTCAGCGACACGCACCTCGACGACGCGCGCGCCGCGCTGCGCCGGCTCTATACCGCGCTCGATGGCGTGCACGCCGAGGCCGGCCCGGTCGACTGGTCGGTGACGCAGGCCGCAGCGTTCCGCGCGGCGATGAACGAGGACTTCAACACGCCATTGGCCCTGGCCGCGCTGTTTGAACTGGCCAGCGAGTTGAACCGAACCCGTTCGCCGCAGACCGCCACGTTGCTGCGATCGCTGGGCGCTGTGCTGGGCATCCTGCAACAGGAGGCGCGGGCCTACCTTCAGGGCGGCAGCCTGGTGGACGAGGCGGCCATCGAGGCCTTGATCGCGGCGCGCGCCGAGGCCAAGCAGGCGCGTGACTTCGCGCAGGCCGACCGTATCCGCAAACAGCTCGCCGACGAGGGCGTGCTGCTGAAAGACTCGCCCGGCGGCACGACCTGGGTCAAGGCCTGACGATGCCGCCTGTAGCGATCGTGACCCCCGGCTACTGGGACGATGCCTGCACGCATCTGGCCAAGCGCGACCGGGTGATGAAGAAGCTGATCCCGCAGTTTGGCGAAGCCCGGTTGTGCAGTCGCGGCGACGCCTTCACGACATTGGCTCGCTCGATCGTCGGCCAGCAGATCTCGGTCAAGGCCGCGCAGTCGGTGTGGGACCGTTTCACCACGCTGTTGCCGACACCGGCCACGCGATTGCAGCCGCCGGCCGTGCTGGCGCTGGACCTCGCGACCATGCGCAGTGCGGGCCTGTCGGCTCGCAAGTGCGAGTACCTGCGGGATCTGTCGGCCCACTTCGAAAGCGGCCTGGTGCATGTCAAGCAGTGGCAGCAGATGGAAGACGAGGCCATCATCGAAGAACTGGTCGCAATTCGTGGCATCGGCCGCTGGACCGCCGAGATGTACCTGATCTTCCACTTGATGCGCCCGAACGTGATGCCGCTCGACGACCTGGGGTTGATCAAGGGCATCAGCCTGAACTACTTCAGTGGCGAGCCGGTGAGCCGTGCCGAGGCGCGCGAGGTGGGTGAAGCCTGGGCGCCATTCAAGTCGGTTGCCACCTGGTATGTCTGGCGCAGCCTGGACCCGCTGCCGGTCGAGTACTGAGATTGAGGAGAACTTGCGAATGAGCAAACGTCACTTCCTCGAATTCGAGCAGCCGATCGCCGAGCTCGACGCCAAGATCGAAGAGTTGCGCTACGTGCAGAACGAGTCGGCGGTCGACATCTCCGACGAAATCGAACGCCTGGACAAGAAGAGCCAGCAGCTCACCAAGGACATCTACTCCAGCCTCTCGCCGTGGCAGGTGACGCAGATTGCGCGCCATCCGCAACGGC
>JANOPR010000303.1:0-4833 GCA_031421955.1 Burkholderiales bacterium | reverse complement strand
GCGCGCTGATCAAGCAGTCGGCGGCGGATGCGGCGCTGATGGAACATGAGGGCCGCGCGGTGGTGTTCGAGGACGCCGCCGACCTGGCCGCGCGCATCGATGACCCGCAACTCGACGTCAACGCCGACGACGTCCTGGTCTTGAAGCGCATCGGCCCCAAGGGCGCACCGGGCATGCCCGAGGCCGGCTACCTGCCGATCCCGCTCAAGCTGGCGCGTGCCGGCGTCAAGGACATGGTCCGCATCAGCGACGGCCGCATGAGCGGCACGGCCTTCGGCACCATCGTGCTGCACGTCACGCCGGAGGCGGCGGTCGGCGGGCCCCTGGCCTATGTCCAGAGCGGCGACCGCATCCGCCTGAGCGTGGCGCGGCGCGAATTGACACTCCAGGTCTCGGCCGAGGAACTCGCGGCGCGTGCAGCGGCCAGGCCGGTGATCGAACCCAGCGCCGAGCGCGGCTACCGCAAGCTGTTCCTGCAAACCGTGACCCAGGCCGACCAGGGCGCGGACTTCGACTTCCTGATGCCGCCGCACCGCACGCGGCGGATCCCAGACCTTTGACGCTGCGCGGGACGGGATCCGAGTACGGCTTCGCTGTCAAGCGGATGGCGACGGCGGTCTGCAAACGGCCCGTTGCGTGCGTTCGCCAACGTCCGCATCTCTATCTGTGCGACAGACTGTGCGCAGGCAAGGCTGCGGGTCGGCCAGCGCCAGGGTTCGGAATGCGACGCCCCGCTGCGCGGGGTCCGCTGTGGTGCTCGCCTCGAGGTCGTGCCGCATAACTCGCTTCGCTTGCTTCGCCGCGCTACGCTCAAACAGGATGCGGCAAGTCAGATTACGAAGCGCGCTGCGCGCGCCGACCTCAAGGCTGCGCTCCTCGCCGTCGCATACTCACCCTGGCACTGGCCGCCCCGCAGCCTTGCCCAGACGGTGGAGCACTTCGACCGTCGAGGATCGCGCTGGTGCCAGCAAGGCCGGGGCTGCCCAGCCTCGGCCTTGCGTGCGCGGACTGTCGAGGCCTTCATCGCAGACCTTGAAAGTCAGCAACGGGCCTTTGCAGACCGCCGTGGTGATCCGCCAGAACGCGAACCCGTATCAGTCGACGAAGCGCCCCAGGCGCACTGCGGTGCTGCCGACGTCGAGGCGGCGCGAGGGCATGATCAGGACGCAGTTTTCATAGGGCGTGCGCACCTCGCGCTCGCCGTCACGCGCCAGCAGCGTGCCGGCCTCGGGCAGCACTTCCATGCCCACGAATGGCTGGGCAAAACTGAACTCGGGGGTGGTCACGGTGATCGCCTCAGTGACTGCAATCACTTTCTGCGGCGCCGGCGCGGCCGGGCTCAGGTGGCGGGCCACCCAGAGCGGATCCACCATCGCGTGGTGGGCCAGGAAGCGCAGCGCCATCTCGTCCGATACCGCCTGGCTCGAGCGCGCCCAATGCTGGCCGCATTCGATCAGCAGGGCGTTCTTCGGGCTGGCCGCGTCGGAAAACGCGGCGTAGTCGCGCATTCGCCGGCCCGCAGTGTGGCCCTCGTCGGCCACCACAGTGGCCGGGAAACCGATCGCGCGCGCCAGCGCCAGCCCCTTGGCCGTGGGGCCGCACAGCAGCAGCGGCTCGGTCGGGTGCTGCATCGAGTGGATGTCGAGCAGGCAGTCGACCTGGTCGAGCAGCGGGCGCAACTCGCGGGCCCGGTTCAGCTCAATGCTGCGGGCGTCGCTGTCGAGCCTGGCCGGGCTCCAGACGCGGTTGAAGTCTTCGTCGACCTTGCGCGACTCGGTTGGGGCGCCGGGGTCGAAGCGCTGGAAGGCCGCCACATTGACGAAGGCCAGGCTCAGCGTGCCGTGCGTCGGGCGCAAACGCTCACGCAGCAGGAAGTCCAGCGTCAGTGCACCGCACAGTTCATTGCCATGCACAAGCGCAGAGATCATCACGTGCGGGCCCGGCTGTGCGGCCTTGAAGCTGTGCACATAGTCGATGCCGGTGTTGCCCTCGCGGTAGGCCGAGATGTCGGGGGCGCTGAGTTCGATGCGGTCGGTCATGAAGGTTTCCGGAAAGGCAGGTCGCGGGCCGGCGGGGATCGCGCGCATGGGCCGCGTCAGCCGCAGGCAGCCGCCTGCGCGCGCATGAACTGGCGCCCCGAGAAGCCCGCGCCCGCACCGACGATCTGGCCAATCTGCAGGCCGGGCCCCTGGAGGTGCAGCACGGCGCTGCGCGTGGCATTCGCGCGCAGCGTCAGGCCGTCGATGCGCCCGTCGAACACGGTGGTCGGCGTGGTGCTGCCCAGCGCAGTCAGGGTGGCTGAGAAGGACTGGAAGCGCTGCGTGATTTCCAGGCTCGCGCCGGCCGCGCACCATAGGCCCTGCACCTGCGCCGGCACCACCCACAGGTGAACCTGCGAAAACTTCTCGCGCCCGACGGCCTTGTCGGGCACGTCGATCTTCAGCGTGCGGTCAGGCGCCCAGTCGCCCAGGTCCCAGTCGTGCGAGACGATGCGCGTGCCCGGCGCCAGGGCGAGCAGGCGCGGGCGCAGTTGCAGGTTGACCTCGGGCAGCAGGTACATCGTGACCACGGTGGCGTGGCGCAGGTCGGTGGCAAACAGGTCCTGCTCGCGGAACTCGACGCGCTCGTGCACCCGCGCTGCGCGCGCATGCTCCCGGCTCAGCCGCACCAGGTCGGGCACGATCTCCACGCCCAGGCCGCTGGCGCCAAAGCGCCGGGCCGCCGTGATCACGATGCGCCCGTCGCCCGAGCCGAGGTCGATCACGTGGTCGCGTGCGCTGACGCCGGCCACTTCGAGCATGGCCAGCGTGACCTGGTCGGGCGTGGTGATGAACGGCACCTCGTCCTGGGCCTGGGCCACCGTGGCGGCGAGCCACAGGGCCGCCGCGAGAGTCTGTATGACTTGCATCCGCCCAAGCTTACCCGTGGCGCGCAAGGACCCAAGTTCTCCGGCCGTCGCATGGGCCTGGGGTCGGCAGTGCACAACTCGCTGCCGGCACCGATAATTCTCGCCCATGCGAAAGACCAACAATAACAACGGTGTGGATTGGTTGCACGGGTTGGCCGCGGCCATCGCCGCGCTGGCGTTGCAAGGGGCGGCAGTGGCGCAAAGCGACGACGCGGCCCGCACCGTCACCGCGGTCCGGCTGGCGCCGGGCGAGACGATCGTGCTCGACGGCAGCCTGGGGCACCCGGCCTGGGCGCGCGCGCCGGTGTGGAGCCGCTTTGTCGAGAAAGACCCGCGCAATGGTGCTGCGCCGCCGCAGGAAACGCGCGTGCAGGTGCTGTTTGACGAGCGCGCGCTGTACGTCGGCGTGACCGCGCTGGACAACGATGTGTCGCTTATCCGCGACCTGCCCGTGCGCTACGACGGGGTCAATCGAACGCAGGACTTCGTGGTCGTCTACATCGACGCCATCGGCACCAAGCGCTCGGCGCAGTTCTTCCGCGTCAATGCCGCGGGCAGCATGGCCGACGGCATGCACACCGCGTCCGACGACAGCGAAGACTTCGCACCCGATTTCGACTGGGACGCCGCCGTGCAGCGCACGCCCCAGGGCTGGACGACCGTGCTGCGCCTGCCCTTCGCGTCGCTGCGCTACGCCGATGGGGCCCAGCAGGGCTGGCGCATCATGGTCGCGCGGCGCCTGCCGCGCGACGACTTCCACCTCGTCGCCTCGGTGCCGATCCCGCGCGAGGTGCCGAGCTTCATCCACAACCTGCAGCCGCTGGCCGGCGTGGCGCTGCCGCCAAGCCAGCAGTTCCTGACCCTGCGGCCCAGCCTGACGCTGCGCAAGGCACGCAGTCAGGACAGCGGCCAGCCGCGCCAGAGCAGCAGCGACGTCGATGCCAGCCTGGACATGAAGTGGCGCCCGCGCGCCGAGCTGGTGGTCGATGCCACCCTGAACCCGGATTTCTCGCAGGTCGCACTCGACGTGCCGCAACTGGCCGGCAACTCGCGCTTCGCGCTCTACTTCCCGGAGAAGCGGCCCTTCTTCTTCGAGTCCGCCGACCTGCTGCGCACGCCCACCGATGCGCTGTACACGCGTTCGTTCACGGCGCCGCGCTGGGGCCTGCGCGGCACCTGGCGCGCCGCCTCGCTGGCGGGCACCGCAGTGGCGGTAGACGACCGTGGCGGTGGCCTGGTGCTCTTGCCCAGCACCTATGCCACCGATGCGGCCGAGCAGCCGGGCTCGCGCACGGTGGCCGGCCGCATCAAGCTTGACCAGGGTGCGCTGAACTGGGGCGGCATCGTGGCGGCGCGGCGCTACGAGCACGGCGCCGGCGACAACAACGTGATCGGCCCCGATGCCAACTGGCAGATCGACGACACCTGGCGCCTGCGTGGCCAGTGGCTGGCCTCGAACACCACGGCCCAGCCCGACGGCAACGGTGGCCTGCGGCAGGGCGCCACCACCAGCGGCCAGCGCCGGGTGCTGAAGTTCCTGCGCAATGCCGATTTCAGCGAGAGCAATGTCGCCATCGACGACATCGACGCCGGCTTTCGGCACGACACCGGCTTCGTCAACCAGTCCGGCGTGCGCTCGATCACGGCGTATCACAATCAGGGCTGGGACAAGGTCGGCCCCTTCAACCTGTTCTTCCTCAACCTGCAGGCCGAGCGCACGACGGATCGCGCCACCGGCCGCGTCGTCAAAGAGGTGCTGCGGCCGGGTTGGTGGAGCGCGGGCAAGAGCAACCTCGAGTGGTGGCTCGAGGCCTACCTGCACTCCAACGTGCGCACGTCGGCCACCTCACCGCTGCTGCATGAACGCTATGTGGCCAGCGGCCTGGTCATGTCGCCGGCACCCTGGTGGCTGCTGGTCGACACCA
>JANOPR010000302.1:0-1918 GCA_031421955.1 Burkholderiales bacterium | reverse complement strand
CGGTCGCATACATAGGCCGCGACAGGCAGCGCGCTGAACAGGACACGGTAGCGTTCTTCGCTTTCGGCCAGCGCTTGCGTGCGCTCGGCCACGCGCTGCTCGAGCGTCTCATTGAGTTCGCGCAGTTGCTCTTGCGTGCGGCGGCGCTCGGCCACTTCGGCAAGCAGGGCGAGATTGGCCGTTCCGCATTCGCGGTCCTTGCGGTGCAGCGCGGCGAAGACCGCCACCTTTGAGCGCAGCACGACGGGGTTCACGGGCTTGAGGAGGTAGTCCACTGCGCCGGTGCCGTAGCCTTCAAGCACGTGTTGGTCTTCGTTGTAGTAGGCCGTGAGGAAGATGATGGGTACGTGGGCGGTCTTCCTGCGCCCCCTGATCATCTGGGCCAACTCGATGCCCGTCATGTCGGGCATTCGGATGTCCAGGATGAGGAGGGCAAATTCGTCCACCACAAGCGCGAGCAGCGCTTCGTCGGCAGAGCCCGCCCGAACCAGCCGGTAGCCAGGGTGGTCGAGGACGGTTTCGAGGACGGTGAGGTTTTTCGGCTCATCGTCCACGATCAGGATGTTGATGGGAGGCGTGTAGGCACCGGACACCTGCACCGCGTACGTGGCGGGCTGTCCCGGTCGCGGCACAGAGCCCGTGAATTCGACCGCTGCAGCGCTGGGGTCAGTGTTCATGGTGGTCCTGCCTGCGTGTGGGGTGCCGGGTCATCGAAACAGCCACACCCGCATCAGCGACAGCAGCTGATCGGTATTCACGGGCTTGGCGATGTAGTCGCTGGCGCCGGCGTCGAGACATTTCTCACGGTCGCCCTTCATCGCTTTGGCCGTCAGCGCCAGGATCGGCAGGGTGTGGAAGTCAGGCGCCTTGCGGATTTCGCGCATCGTCGCGTAGCCGTCCATGTCGGGCATCATGATGTCCATCAGCACGATGCTCAGTTCAGGCGTCTTGCGGATGACGTCGATGGCACTGAGCCCGTTGGTCACGCTGATGACGTTCATTTCCTGGTTCTCGAGCAACGAAGTCAGGGCGTAGATGTTGCGCGCGTCGTCGTCCACCACCAGCACGGTGCGGCCGCGCAAGACCTCGTTGGAGCCGTGCAGCCGCTCGAGCATCTCTTGCTTGTCAGCCGGCAACTCAGTGACCACGCGGTGCAGGAACAACGCGGTCTCGTCCAGCAGGCGCTCGGGGGACTGCACATCCTTGAGCACGATGCTCTTGGCGGTGAGTTTGAGCCTTGCCTGCTCGTCGGCGCTGAGGTCTTTGCCGGTGAAGACGACCACGGGCACTTCAGCAAGCGCGGGCTCGGCCTGCATGGTTTGCAGCAGGTCAAAACCGCTCATGTCGGGCAGGCGCAGATCCAGCACCACGCAGTCGAAAGCCTGGCCATGCAGCGCCGCCACGGCGTCGGCGCCGGTGCCAACGGCCACGATTTCGATGTCCTTGTAGCCCAGCAATTCGACGATGGCCTGGCGCTCGATGTCGTCGTCCTCGACGACCAGCAGCCGCTTGGTGCGCGACAAGGTGAAACCGCGGATCCGTTCGATCGATGACTCCAGACCGTCGGTGGTGGGCGCCTTGACGAGGTACGAAAACGCCCCGTGCGCCAGGCCGTGGTGGCGTTCTTCTTCCAGGGTGACGATCTGCACCGGGATGTGGCGCGTGGCGGGATCGAGCTTGAGCTGGTTGAGCACCGTCCAGCCCAGCATGTCGGGCAGAAAAATGTCCAGCGAGATGGCGGTGGGCCGCCATTGCCGGGCCAGCGTGAGGCCCAGCGCGCCCTTGTTGGCGACGATGCCGCGAAAGCCCTTGTCGCGCGCCAGTCCCAGCAGGATGCGGGCGTAGTGCGGGTCGTCCTCGATGATCAGCAGCACGGGGTCGCCTTCGGCGATGAGGCCGCGGTCGTCATCGATGTGCT
>JANOPR010000301.1:0-2185 GCA_031421955.1 Burkholderiales bacterium | reverse complement strand
CCGGTCGCGGTGCGGTCGAAGTAGCTCAGCCGAGTTTCTTCTTCAGCAGTTCGCCGGCCTGCGCCGGGTTGGCCTTGCCGAGGCTGGCCTTCATGACCTGGCCAACTAGCGCGTTGAAGGCTTTGTCCTTGCCGGCGCGGTATTCGTCGACCGATTTGGCGTTGGCGGCGATGACTTGATCGACGAGGGCCTCGAGCGCGCCGGTGTCGTTCATCAGTTGCAGCCCCATTGACTCAATGAGACCGGCAAGATCGGGCCGGAAAACGACGCCCTGCGAATGTCCGGCGATGGCGATTTCTTCAGATGACGTTCCAGTGATCATTTGTGGGCGCGCCGACCATAGGTGTTCAAGCAATAGCCTCGCGGCATTGTTCGAAATCTCGCCAGCGACGATGCGGTTGATCAGTTCTCCAAGAGTTTGCGGCGACACAGGGCAGCGTCCGATCCCCTTCCCCTCTGCGTTCAGGCGCTTCGACACATCGCCCATCATCCAATTCGCAACTAGCTTGGCAGGTGCGCCTGTTGCCTTCGCGGCTTCGTAGTAGCGCGCGAAAGCCGGGCTCTGCACCATTGCCGCCGCGTCGTGGGCCGGCAGGCCGTCCTCGCGCTCGAAGCGCGCGGCCATCGCAGCCGGCAGCTCGGGCATCGCCGCGCGCACGCGCTCGATCCACTCCGGCGCGATCACCAGCGGCGGCAGGTCGGGGTCGGGAAAGTAGCGGTAGTCGTGCGCGTCTTCCTTGCTGCGCATTGCGCGCGTCTCGCCGTTGCTGGGATCGAACAGCACGGTGGCCTGCTCGACCTTCAGGCCGTCCTCGAGCCGATCGATCTGCCACTGCACTTCGAAGTCGATCGCCTGCTGCATGAACTTGAAGCTGTTCAGGTTCTTGATCTCGCGCCGCGTGCCGAAGGGCTGCCCTGGGCGGCGCACGGAGACGTTGGCGTCGCAACGGAAGCTGCCTTCCTGCATGTTGCCGTCGCAGATGCCCAGCCAGACCACCAGCGCATGCAGGGCCTTGGCGTACTCGACGGCCTCGTCCGCGGAGCGCATGTCGGGCTCGGTGACGATTTCCAGCAACGGCGTGCCGGCGCGGTTCAGGTCGATCCCGGTCAGGCCGTGGTAGTCCTCGTGCAGGCTCTTGCCCGCGTCTTCCTCGAGGTGGGCGCGGGTCAGGTTGACGGTCTTCCTGGCGCCGGCGACGACGATTTCGACCGTTCCGCCCTGCACCACCGGCGTCTCGTACTGGCTGATCTGGTAGCCCTTGGGCAGGTCGGGATAGAAGTAATTCTTGCGCGCAAAGATCGACAGCGGCGCCACCTTGGCCCCGACGGCCAGCCCGAAGCGGATCGCGCGCTCGACCGCGCCGCGGTTCATCACCGGCAGGGTGCCCGGCAACGCCAGGTCGACCGCACAGGCCTGGGTGTTGGGCGCGGCGCCAAAGGCCGTGCTGGCGCCGCTGAAGATCTTGCTCGCCGTCGACAACTGGGCGTGGGTTTCCAGGCCGATCACGACCTCGTAGCCGCGGGTCAGGGCCGGGGCACTCATCGGGCCAGGCCCCCCGCCGGGCCGCTCCCAAGGGGGGCCTGCTCCCCCTCGGGGGGCCGCGAGCGCAGTGAGCTGGGGGGCTCCAGCACCGGCGCGCGCGCATGGAAGTCGGTGGCCTGCTGGAAGGCATGCGCCGCGTGCAGCAGCCGGCCCTCGTCGAAATAGTTGCCGATCAGCTGCAGGCCGACGGGCATGCCGCCTTCGCCAAAACCCGCGGGAATGCTCATGCCCGGCAGGCCGGCCAGGCTCGCCGGCAGCGTGAATATGTCGGCCAGATACGCCGCCACCGGATCCTTGCCCTGCGCGCCGAGCTTCCAGGCCACGCTGGGCGCCACCGGCCCGGCGATCAGATCGCAGGCCCTGAAGCATTGCTGGAAATCGTCGGCGATCATGCGGCGCAGCCTCTGCGCCTGCAGGTAGTAGGCGTCGTAGTAGCCGTGCGAGAGCACGTAGGTGCCGATCATGATGCGCCGCTTGACTTCGGCGCCGAAGCCTTGGCTGCGGGTCTTGGCGTACATGTCGGCCAGGTCGCTGTACTGCGCGGCGCGATGCCCGAACTTGACGCCATCGAAGCGCGACAGGTTCGAACTCGCCTCGGCCGGCGCGATGATGTAGTAGACCGGAATCGACAGCTCGGTGCGC
>JANOPR010000300.1:0-4497 GCA_031421955.1 Burkholderiales bacterium | reverse complement strand
GCGCACAGCGCTCAGGTGAGGTGGTCTTCGCTGCGCTACGACTACCCTGCGCTGCTCGGGTCCGTGGCCCCGTTGCGTAACTCCCTCCGTTCGCTGCGCTCACTGTGGTCGGACAGACGCAACGAGTCAGTTGACGAAGCGCGCTGCGCGCGCGGGCCCCGAACCCTGTGCTGCTCGGCGCCTCACATGCGCGCTGTGCGCCGCCCGGGTGCCCCGTTGCGCAGGCGTTGGTGGCGTGCGCACCGTCGAACACCCCCGCTGTTGCCGGCAAGGCGGCAGGCGCGGCCTGGGCCGGGCGAATTGGCGCCGCCGAGAAGCACAGGCTTGCTGGCCGCGCGCGCAGTGCGCTTCGTAAGCTGACTCGTTGCAGGTGTTTGACCGTAGCGAGCGAAGCGAACGCAGCGAGTTCTGCAACGGAGCCAGCAAGCCGAGCATCGCAGGGAACCCGCAGCGCAGCGAAGGGCCAGCCGTCTGAGCCCGGCCAAGGCCGCGCCCGCCGCCTTGCACTCGCCGACGCCTGCCTGAGACAGCGGGCGCTCGCAGCCAGCCGCAGAGGGACAGTACCCGCCATCAGGTACGTGTTCAGCTTCATTTCAACAGCAATCACAAGAGAAACCTGGCGACACGGCCAGCGCGTCGCGCATCCAGTACGGCGGCAAGTCGTCGGGCGTCACTGCGTCCAGCGGCTTGAAGAACTTCAGGTGGTGGCGTTGGGCCAATGCGCCGGTCCAGAACACGATCACGGTGAACCGCGGCGGGAAACCGGGCAGTGCGGTCGCGCTTTCGCTGACCAGCACGACGGCGTCGGCGGGCAGACCGAAGCGCTCGCGGGTCCACCCTGCCACCTGGTCTGCGGATGCCGACATCTAGACCGAAGCATGCGCCTTTCCAGGTGCGGACAGCAGCGCATCGCGCGCAGCGTCCTTGAACGCCAGGTCGCGCTTGAGCAGCACGGCCGCGGACCGAACACGCTGGTGCTCGGGCGCGATACCCGGTGGCGCCTCGCCCTTCTCAGCCAGGGCCTTGGCTGCCTTCATGATGCGCTGGCGCATCATGATGATGCCGTTGTCGGTGCTGACCAGGTGCTCCTTGGTGCGGTCCTGGACCCGCCCCATGCTCTCTTGAAGCGACGCATCCTGCATCCCGATGCCCTCGATGCCGCTGTACTGCAGGCCGGCCTTCTGAGCCGCGCGGTCCATCAGGTAGTCGTTCGTCTTGTTGGCCAGCGGGATGTAGGTGCCCGGCACGTACTTCACGTGGATGCCCTGGCCGTCCTTCATGGCCTGGCGCTCGCTGTCCTTCAACGCGCGGGTGGGGTGGTAGTCGAAGCTCCAGGCCCAGTTGTTGTGGTCGTCGATCGGCACCCAGAAGTGGCCGTGTATTGGATGGTCGCCCCGCGGCGGCACCATCGTGAAGCAGGGCATGATCCAGGGTGTGATGCGCCAGTAGTACTGGTCGTCCTCGGCCATTCGGCGTGCGCCGACGAACAGGCCGCCATCGGCCGGCACCACCTCGAACACCGGCTTCTTGTCGGCCAGGTTGTACTTGTTGCCGCCCGCGCCCTTGAACAGCGGGTCGCGGTTGAGCTGGCCGCTGTGCAGGAAGCTGACATGGCTGCTGTCGATGCCGCCTTCGAGCGCCTGCATCCAGTTGCATTCCTGCAGCCGCTTGGAGGTGAAACTCTGCTCGGCAGGCACCGTGGCGAACTCCCACTCCGGCAGCGGCGGCCGCAGCTCGGGCGGGCCCATGTAGATCCAGATCACGCCGCCGCGCTCGACCAGCGGGTACGACTTGAGCTTGATCTTTTCGCAGTAGCCGCTCTCGGCCGGCTCCGATGGCACCTCGAGGCACTGGCCGTTGATGTCGTACTTCCAGCCGTGGTACGGGCAGCGAATCCCGCCCTCTTCATTGCGCCCGAACCACAGCGAGACGCCGCGGTGGGCGCAGAACTCGTCGATCAGGCCCAGGCGCCCCTGCGTGTCGCGAAAGGCCAGCATGCGCTCGGACAACAGTTGCAGCCGCACCGGCGCGCCGTCGGGCTCGGCGAGCTCTTCGGACAGCAGCGCGGGCAGCCAGTAGCGGCGAAACAGATTGCCCATCGGCGTGCCGGGGCTGGTCTGCGTCACCAAGTCGTTCTGTTCCTTCTTCAGCATCGTCGTGCCCTTTCCGCCTGGCTTTCGCAGTGGTTCCGTATACAGGAACTGTGTTCCTTTATCCAAAACAACGATATCATCCCGGCTCGTTCGATGTCAATTAGAGCTTGAGCCATGTCACCGACCTGCCAGCGCATTGTTTTGTGCAAACCCGCTGAAGTCGAGGTGGGCAAGGCGATCCGTATCGAGAAAGACGGCCTGACGCTGGCGGTGTTCAATCTCGAAGGCGAATTTCACGTCACCGACGACCACTGCACCCACGGTCCGGGCTCGCTGTCGGAGGGCTGCATCAGCGGCGACGTGGTCGAGTGCGACTTCCACAACGGCGCCTTCAACATCCGCACCGGCGAGGTCGTCGCCCCACCCTGCATGGTGCCGCTGAAGACCTACCGCACCGTGGTCGACAGCGACGGCTTTGTGTCTATAGAGGTGTAGCCCGCGTCGGGCCACCCCAAGCGGGCGACGCCCCAAGGGCCACGAAGTGGCCCCTACTGGGCCATGGGGGCCGACGCCGAAGGCGTCTTGGGGGCAATGTCTAGATCCACTGCCCTCACTTCGGCGCCTTCTCCAGCGAACGCACCGCAGGCGTCCAGCGTTCGATCTCGGCGGCGACGTAGCGCGTGAACGCCGGCGCGTCGTAGTCGGCGGTTTCCATGTTCTCGGTGCGCAGCAGCGCCTTGGCGGCCGGCGTTTGCATGCCGCGCCGCACCTCGGCGTTGATCTTCTCGACCAACGCCGGCGGCATGCCCGGCGGCCCCGACAGGGCGAACCAGGTCGTGCCCGTGAGCCCGGGGTGGCCGAGCTCGGCGAAAGTCGGCACGTCGGGGTAGTCGGCCAGGCGCTTGGGCGACGAAACCGCGAGCAAGCGCAGCTTGCCCGACTCGACATGCGCATTGGCGGTGGACAGCGTGGTGCACCCGGCCTGGATCTGGTTGGCGATCAGGTCGGCCATTGCCGGCGCAGCGCCCTTGTAGCTGATGTGCACCAGGTTCAGCCGCGTCGCCGCGCGCAGCAACTCGCCGGTCAGGTGCCCGTGCGTGCCCTGCCCCGGCGAGCCCCAGCTCAGCCCCTTGGGCTGGCTGGCCACGTGGCTGAGAAAGCCCTTGAAGTCCTTCACCGGCAGCTCGGCATTGACCACCAGCGCCAGCGGCGGCCCGGCCAGCATCGCGATGTGGGTGAAGTCTTTCATCGGGTCGAAGGCGTTGGGCGAATCCACCGGCGCAATCACATGCGAGCCGATGCCCGAGACCACCAGCGTGTAGCCGTCGGGCGCGGCCTTGGCCACCACTTGCGAGCCGATCACGCCGCCGGCGCCGGGCCGGTTCTCGACCACCACGGTCTGCTTGAAGGCCTCGCCCAGGTGCTTGGCGATGAGCCGCCCCAGCGTGTCGGAGCTGCCGCCCGGCGCGTAGGGCACGATCACCTTGACCGGCCGTTGCGGCCAGTCGGGCGCCTGGGCCAGGGCCGGCTGCGCAACCCAGGCCCCCAGGGCCCCGCACGTCAGGAAAGTGATCAATTGGCGACGGCGGTACATGGGCAGAGCAATCCTTCAGGGGGTGGGCCGCGGTGCGCGCACGCCGTGGTGGCGGGCGCCCAGGGGCGGGCTGACTATCCGGCAGAACCGGCGTGCCGTCAACCATAGCAGACCGCCGTTCCTTTATCTGGAACCTCTGCCGGCGGCTGCCTGCGCCTTCCAAGGGCCGTCGGCCGCGTGGCGGAGTCGTACGAGCGTCGTCGATCGATGCGCCGCCGGGCGGGGCCTTCCGAACGCGCGCTTCTACTGCAGCTCGGGCACCATCTCGATGGCGCCGCAGGGGCACTCGGCCGCGCAGATGCCGCAGCCCTTGCAGTAGTCGTAGTTGAACTCGAAGCGCTTGCCCGGGCCGAGCTTGATGACGGCGTTGTCGGGGCACACGCCGTAGCAGTTGTCGCATTCGAAGCAGTTGCCGCAGCTCAGGCAGCGGCGCGCCTCGAACAAGGCGTTGTCCTCGGTCAGGCCGCCCTGCACTTCGTCAAAGCTGCTGGTGCGGCGTGCGATGTCGAGTTGCGGGCGCACGGTCTTGGGTGCGTCGCTGTAGTACCAGAGGTTCAGGCGTTCGAAGCTCGCCGGTCCGTGTTTGGCCACGGCCGCGACGCGCGCGCCGCTCAGCCAGGCGTCGATGTGGCGTGCGGCTCGTCTGCCGTGGCCAATGGCGATCGTGACGTTGCGCTCGGCCGGCACCATGTCGCCGCCGGCGAACAGGCCCGCGTGACCCGTCATCAGCGTCGCCGGGTCAACCTGCACGAGGCCGTCCTTCAGCTTCAGGCCGGGCACCGTGTCGAGCAGAGACATGTCCACATCCTG
>JANOPR010000299.1:0-3163 GCA_031421955.1 Burkholderiales bacterium | reverse complement strand
CACCATCCTCAGCGGCACCGCGGTCTTGCTGGTGCTCAAGCTCGCTTGGGGCTGGTGACTCCTATAATTGCACCCATGAATGTCATCCGCTTTGCCGACCTCATTGCCCAGGGCCGCGTCGCCGGCCAGCGCGTCTTCATCCGCGCCGACCTGAATGTGCCGCAGGACGACGCCGGGCGGATCACCGAAGACACCCGCATCCGCGCCTCGCTGCCTTGCATCCGCATGGCCCTGGACGCCGGCGCGGCCGTGATGGTCACTTCGCACCTGGGCCGGCCCACCGAGGGCGCCTTCAAGCCGGCGGACTCGCTGGCGCCGGTGGCTGCGCGCCTGGGCGAACTGCTCGGCCGCAACGTGCCGCTGGTGTCGAACTGGATTGCCGGCGTCGATGTGGTGCCGGGCCAGTTGGTGCTGTTGGAAAACTGCCGCGTCAACGTCGGCGAGAAGAAGAACGATGCGGCGCTGGCCAAGAAAATGGCCGCGCTGTGCGACATCTTCGTCCACGACGCCTTCGGCACTGCGCACCGCGCCGAGGCCAGCACCTACGGCATCGCGGAGTACGCCAAGGTGGCCTGCGCCGGCCCGTTGCTGGCGGCCGAGATCGATGCCATCACCAAGGCCCTGGCGAATCCGAAACGCCCGCTGCTGGCCATCGTCGCCGGCGCCAAGGTCAGCACCAAGCTGTCGATCCTGCAAAGCCTGGCGGCCAAGGTCGACGGCCTGATCGTCGGCGGCGGCATCGCCAACACCTTCCTGCTCGCCGCCGGCCTGCCCATCGGCAAGAGCCTGGCCGAAGCCAGCCTGGTGGGCGAGGCCCGGGCCGTCATCGAAGCGATGAAGGCGCGCGGCGCCGCGGTGCCGATTCCGACCGATGTGGTCACGGCCAAGTCCTTCGCCGCCGAGGCAAAGGCCACCACCAAGGCCGCCAGGGACGTCGCCGACGATGACCTGATCCTCGACATCGGCCCCGAGACGGCGGCGCAACTCGCCGCGCAGCTCAAGGCCGCGGGCACGATCGTGTGGAACGGCCCGGTCGGCGTGTTCGAGTTCGACGCCTTCGCCCACGGCACCGAAACCGTGGCGCGGGCCATCGCCGCCAGCCCGGCGTTCAGCATCGCCGGCGGTGGCGATACGCTGGCCGCGATTGCCAAGTACGGCATCGAAGCCGACATCGGCTACATCTCGACCGGCGGCGGCGCCTTCCTCGAGGTGCTCGAAGGCAAGACCCTGCCGGCCTTCGAGATCCTGGCGCGCCGCGCGGCGGGCTGACGCGCGCCGCAGGCGTTCAGCGCTTGACGCCCGGCCGCGGCAGCGCCGCGTCATCCCACGCCGGGCCGTCAAACCACGGCTCGCCGAGTAGCGCATCGCGCAGCATCGGCAGCGCGTCCAGGCCCCAGAACAGGCGACCGTCGAGTTCGAAGCTCGGCACGCCGAAGACACCGCGACCGATGGCATCGTCGGTGTTGGTGCGCACGGCCTGCTTGACGTCGGCGGACGCCGGGTCGCGGGCCGGCGCCAGGGCTTGGGTCAATGCGCTCAGCCGATCGGCGTCGCCCGCGTCGGCGCCGCCGACCCAGGCATGCCGCATCACCGCTTCGACGATGCGCCGGTTGGGCCCGCAGGCGATCGCCAGGCGCAGCAGGGGCAGCGGGTTGAAGGGGTGCACCGCGGGTGTGTCGATGGCGATGCCGTGGTGCTGCGCCAGCCAGCGCACGTGGCGGAAAGTCCAGGCGCGCTTGGGCTCGAGTTCGGCCGGGCCCTTCTGGCCCCAATGCGCCAGCAGGCCGGCGAACAGCAGCGGTTTGTAGTCGACCACGTAGCTGCAGCCCTCCAGCGCCTGCGGCAGGCGCTCGAAGGCCAGGTAGGCAAACGGCGATACCGGGTCGAACCAGAAAGTGATGGTCTTCATCATGATGCTGCAACATTAGTCGCAAGCACGCGCTGCATCAAGTCTTCGTCGTCCTCGACTTCGAACTGCACGCGCTGCGCGGCGCAGCCGGCGTCGAAGCCCAGGCGCTCGAGCAGGCGCCGCGAGCGCAGGTTGCCACGCTTGAACACCGCCAGCAGCGTATGCACTCGCCACTGCGCGGCCAGCTCGGCCACCATCGCCCGCACCGCTTCCTGCGCCAGGCCGCGGCCCCAATACGGGCTGGCCAGCACATACGCGATCAAGGCCTGGCCCTGCGCGCCCACCGTGGCCTGCACATAGCCAATCGCCTTGCCCGAGCGCAGGCGCAACACCCAGTTCAGCCAGGCCTCGCTGCCATCGGCCGAGCGTCGCGTCTCGAGCTTGATGAAGCGCTCGTACAGCCACTCGGGCGAGGCGGGCGGTGTGTTCTCGAAGCGGTAGATTTCCGCGTCGCTCAGCACGACGAACATCTCGGCGGCATGGCGCGCGCACTGCGGCTCGAGTGTCAAGCGCGGCGTGTCGATGTTCATGGCAATCCCCTTTACCGCTCAGTCAAGAAACTTCGAGCAGGTGCAGTGGGTGAGCCTCTCCAGGCGCCGTGGAATCTCGACCCGCACGGCGCCGCAGTGGCAGGTGGCTGACAGCATCGTGACGGTTCTCCTGGGGCCAGGCCTGGCGTTGCGGAATCGGACACACTCACGACTGGCGCGCGTCGCGTGTGCGCAGCCAGAGGTACTTGACGTCAGCCAGCTTCCACATCGGCTCGTAGCCTTGCGCCACCATGGTGAATCCATGCCGCTCGTAGAAGCGTCGCGCATTGGTGTTCTGCGCAAACGTGTAGAGCCACAGGCTGCCCGAGGACTGCGCCTTCGCCCATTCAAGAAGGCACGTGCCGATGCCCTGGCCGCTGTGGCCGACCCGCACATAGAGTTGGTTGATCGACTCGGGCGTGGCCGCCACGAAGCCGCACAGGGCCTGGTCGAGCAGCGCCACCTTGACTGCGTGGTCGGGCAGCACGTCGTTGGCGAAGAACGCATGTTGTTCTGCCAGCGTGTGCGGATCGACGATCCCGACGCCATGCTCGAAGCTCGCGCGCCACATCGGCACGAGTTCTGCCGCGAAGCGCGGCTCATAGTCAGCTAGGACGAGGGCGCTCATCAGGCAACCTGCGTGCTGCGCACTGCGGTCAATTCGCCTTTCGGGCGGCCGGGCAGACTCACGGAATCAGCGAAACATGGTGGGCGCTGACCTTCC
>JANOPR010000298.1:0-3835 GCA_031421955.1 Burkholderiales bacterium | reverse complement strand
CGAGAGGCGATCGACGTCGATCGATGGGCCGCAGACCGCTGGATTGCCGCGCCGCAGCCCGGCACAGTGGCAGCGATCTTGCGTGCCACGGGCGGCTGGCGGCTTGATGATGCACCAAAGCGATTCGACGCCGACGACTGGTGGTATCGGGTCAGCTTCGACGTGTCGGCATCTGACTCGGGCGATCGCTTGCGCCTTGGGTTTGACGGCTTGGCGGGTGTGGCCGAGGTGTGGCTCAACGGCCACGCGTTGCTGCAAGCCAACAACATGTTTGTCGCCCACGAGCTGGCCCTCAACGGCCTGGCCAAGGTCGGATCGAACACCCTGCACCTGCGATTCGCCTCGCTCGATGCAGCACTGACGGCACGCCGTGCGAGGCCGCGCTGGCGCACACCCATGGTCGAACACCAGCAGTTGCGCTGGTTTCGTACCACCTTGCTCGGCCGCACGCCCGGTTGGTCGCCACCGGCCGCTGCGGTGGGCTTGTGGAAAGACGTCTGGATCGAGCGGCGAGCCGGGCCCCGGATGCAGCTGCTGGACCTCCAGGTTCGCCTCACCGAGGCAGGTGTCGGGGAAGTGGTGCTGGCTTGCAGCATCGAGTCGGCGACTGGCCAGCCCGTCGACCGCGTCGAACTGGAGATCGAGCGTGGGGGCGTGTGGCATAGAACCCCACTGTCACACCGAACAACGGGCACGTTCGAGGGCCTGTTGCAACTGCCCGCTCCTGAACTGTGGTGGCCGCACACCCACGGCGAGCCGGCCCTGTATGCGGCGCGCTTGCTGGTTTACGAACTGGTCGGAGAGACGCCGATCGCGCTGCCATTGCGTGCCATTGGATTTCGCAGTCTCGTGGTCGAGACGGGGGGGGACGGCTTCTCCGTGCATGTCAACGGCGTGCCGATCTTCTGTCGCGGCGCCTGCTGGATGCCGCTCGACGTGGTCAGCCTGCGTGCGAGCGCGCCGGCGTACAAGGAGGCCGTCTCGCAGGCCTGCGAGGCGGGCATGAACATGCTGCGTGTCAGCGGCGCGACGGTCTACGAAGAGGATGCCTTCTTCGACGCCTGCGACGCGCAAGGCATGCTCGTCTGGCAGGACTTCATGTTTGCCAACATGGACTATCCGCAGGCCGACCCCGACTTCATGGCCACTGTGCGCAGCGAGGTCGAGCAGCAGCTTTCACGCTGGCGCGGCCGGCCCTCGGTGGCCCTCGTTTGCGGCAACAGCGAGGTCGAGCAGCAGGCGGCGATGTGGGGCGCGCCGCGCGAACTGTGGAGTCCGGCGCTGTTCCACACCACACTGCGCCAATGGGTGCAGTCCCTGCTGCCTGGCGTGCCGTACTGGCCGTCGAGCGCGCATGGCGGCGCGTTTCCGCATCAGAGCAGTGCCGGGACCAGCTCCTACTATGGCGTTGGCGCGTACCTGCGCCCTGTGCACGACGCGCGGCGCGCGTGCGTGAGGTTTGCGAGCGAGTGTCTGGCGTTTGCCAACGTACCCGAGCCCAGCACGATTGCGCGCATGCCTGGCGGCTACGGCCTGCGCGTGCAGCACCCACAGTGGAAGGCACGGGCGCCGCGCGACCTCGGCGCGGGTTGGGATTTCGAGGATGTTCGCGACCACTATCTGGCCGCACTCTTTGGCGTCGACCCGTTGCGCTGCCGCTACGCCGACCATGAACGCTACCTGGCCCTCAGCCGCGTCGTGACCGGTGAATTGATGGCCGGCGCCATGGCGGAGTGGCGCCAGGCGGGCTCGCGCTGCGGCGGTGCGCTCATATGGTTCTTGCGCGACTTATGGGCCGGCGCGGGCTGGGGCCTGATCGATGACGCGGGTGTACCCAAGGCCTGTTATTACTACCTGCGCCGCGCGTCACAGCCGCTGGCCGTGTCGATCTCTGACGAGGGCGGCAACGGCCTCGTGACGCATGTCGTCAACGAACTCGCTGCCCCGCTGGAGGGCGAATTGCGCATCACGCTCTTCGATCAGGGCGATGTGCTGATCGCGAAGAGCTCGCAAGTGATGCACGTGCCGGCGCGCGGCGCATGCTCGGTCGACTTGAGTAAGTGCTTTGACGGATTTCTGGACCTCTCGTGGGCGTACCGGTTCGGGCCACCGCCGGCCACCGTGGTCCACGTGTGTCTTGCCGTACCTGGACAGGCACAAGCTGCGGAAGCGTTCTTCTTCCCGAACGGTCTCGCTTCGACGGTGGACGCAGACGTCGGCCTGCAGGCTCAACTCGAGCCGATGCCAGACGGCGCGGTGGCTGTGGTGTTGCAGACCCGAGCCTTTGCGCAATCGGTGCAAATTCAGATCAGAGGCTTCCTCGCCGAGGACAACTACTTCCACATGGCACCTGGCGCGCATCGGCGCGTCGTGGCGCGGCCCGTCGGAACGGGGGTGTCGGCGCCGGTCACGGGCAGCGTCAGTGCCTTGAATGCGGCGCGTTCGATCGCCGTGCGGACGCCGCCGTGACGCCGCACGAACCGCGGCCGGTCTATTTCGGCGCCGGTCTGTTCGGATGGCTGCATCGGCCCGGCAATGAGGCTGCGGTCGACATCGGTCTGGTGATTTGCAATCCCTTTGGGTTCGAGGAGGTCTGTGCCCATCGCAGCCTGCGCGAACTGGCCATCGCTGCCGCGTCAGCGGGTTTCCCGACATTGCGCTTCGACTACACGGGCTGCGGCAATTCGGCGGGCGATGAATTCCAGGCCGACATGCTGGGGCGCTGGCAGCGTTCAGTGCATGAGGCCGTCGATGGCTTGAAGCAGGCCAGTGGCGTGCGCGGAGTGTGTCTGCTGGGTTTGCGCCTGGGCGCCCTGCTGGCCACACTGGCCGCGAGCGAGCGCAGCGACGTGGCGGGTCTTGTGCTCATCGCTCCCGTCGTGCGTGGGCGTGCCTACCTTCGCGAGTTGACGGCATTGGCTCAAACCGGCGCCGGAACGCCGACGGAGGTGGCGCCCGACGGGCCGCTCGAGTCCGCAGGATTCCTGATGTCGGTCGAGACACGCGACGCTTTGGCTCGGCTTGATCTGCAATCGCTTGGTAGGGCACCTGCCGCACGCATCCTGATCGTAGAGCGCGATGACTTGCCAAGCGCAGCGCCATGGGCCGCTGCGCTGAAGCAGCTTGGCGCAGATGTTGCTGTTGCTGCGTGGCCAGGCTACGCGAGAATGATGGATGACCCGCAACGTGCGCAGGTCCCGCAGGCGATCATCGACGGTGTGACGCATCAGCTGTCGTCGTGGCGAGGCAGCGTGGCACACGTGTCAACCGCCGAATTGGAGTGGGGCGCAACGGCGCAGCAGGGCGCAGGGAGCGCTGCGACAGCATCCCAACAGCTGCGCGAGATGGCGGTGCAGGTCGATAGCGGGCAGACGAAGATGTTCGGAATCCTGACTCGCTCGGTAGCAGACAGCGCGCAGCGCTCGCCGGCGGTGCTGATGCTCAGTGCCGGATCGGTGCACGCGATCGGTCCTAACCGGCTGTGGGTGTGCCTGGCGCGCCGATGGGCCGAGAGGGGCATGACCGTGCTGCGGCTCGACCTCTCCGGCATTGGCGACAGCCCGCCGCGCCGCGGCGCAGACCAGAACGTCGTGTACTCGCGCCACGCCTTGGATGACGTCGCCGCGGCATTGTGTTACCTGAAGAGCCAGCCGAATGTTGGCGAGTGCCACGTTGTGGGTCTGTGTTCAGGCGCGTACCACGCCTTCAAGGCAGCCGTCGCCGGCCAGGCGGTGGCGTCGGCGGTGATGATCAACCCTCTGACGTACTTCTGGCAGGACGGAGACCGACTCAACGATGTGAAGGAATACGAGATCTTCGAGCTGATATCGAAGTA
>JANOPR010000297.1:0-7920 GCA_031421955.1 Burkholderiales bacterium | reverse complement strand
CGCTCTGGCAATCGTCGCGATCGCTTTGGGTACCGGCATCAAGGCCGCCGGCGCGCTGACCAGCAACGCCCAGCGCCTTGCTGACGTCAGCGCAGCCCAATGGTGTGCTGACAACCAGCTCGCCAATCTGAAGCTCGCGCGCCAGTTTCCCGGCATCGGCGACAGCGAGTTCAGTTGCGAACAGCTGGGGCGCAGCTACAAGGGTTTGCTCGAGGTGCGCCCGACGCCGAACCCCAACTTTCGCCGCGTCGATGCCAAGGTCGCCGATGCCGCCGACCAGCCGCTGTTGACCCTGTCGACGGTCCTGCCGCGGTATTGATATGCCCCCCCCCGAAGCGCCATCGGCGCCACCCCCCCGGGGGGGGCCACGCCAGCGGGCGGGCAGAGCCCGCTCCGCGGCGTTCGCTTGGATCGATCTCGCCTTTCGCTCATCGCGGGTCGCGCCTGCCACGGTTGCCACTGGTGCCACTCTGAAACGAACGACGCCGAGGACCTGCGCCGGTCCGCAGTCGGGGTTCACTTTGGTGGAGGTGCTGGTCGCGCTGACGCTGATGGCTGTGCTGGCGGGCATGGCCTGGCAGGGGCTGGAGGGCATCTCGCGGGCGCGCGGCGTTAGCCACGAGCATGTCGCCCAGACGTTGCGTCTGAACACAGTCCTGGCACAGTGGGAGCAGGATCTGCAGTCCGTGTTCGACACGCCGCTGGCGCCCGCACTGGCCTTTGACGGCGCCACGCTGCGCCTGGTGCGACGCCATCCCGAGGGCCTGCAGATCGTGGCCTGGTCGCTGCGCGAGCGGCGTTGGCTGCGCTGGGCAGGCCCGATCGTCACGCAACCCAAGGCGCTGCAGGCCAGCTGGCTGGCCAGCCAGCAGCTGCTCGGCAACGAAGCGGCGCAGTTGCGCATGCAGGAGGGCGTCGTGCGCTGGCAGGTCTACTTCTACCGTGGCAATGCCTGGAGCAACGCCCAGTCCAGTGCCGACGTGGCCGCGCCGGCGCCAGCGGCCTCGGCGCCGGTCGCGGCACGCACGCAACTGCCCACGGGCGTGCGCGTCGTGCTCGAGTTCGAGGGCGCCGGCCAGGCCGGCAACCTGACGCGCGACATCATGCTCGCGCCACAGATGCAATGAGACGCGCGCACCGGCGCCAGCGCGGCGCGGCACTGCTGCTGGCGATGCTGATCATGACCTTGGTGGCAACGCTGGCATCGGGCATGGTCTGGCAGCAATGGCGCGCAATCCAGATCGAGAGCGCCGAGCGCGCACGCACGCAGTCCGCGTGGATCCTGTCGGGGGCGCTCGACTGGGCCCGGTTGATCCTGCGCGAAGACGCCCGAACCGGTGGCGCAGACCACCTCGGCGAACCCTGGGCTGTCCCGCTGGCCGAGGCGCGCCTGTCGTCGTTCCTGGCCGCGGACCGCGACAACAACAGTGCCGCCGAATCTGACGGCCTCGAGGCCTTTCTCTCGGGCAGCATCACCGATGCGCAGTCACGCTGGAACCTGCGCCTGCTGATCGACGCCGAGGGCAAGGTGGCCCCGGCGCAAATGCGCGTGCTACAGCGCCTGGCCGCCCAGGCTGGATTGCCGAGCGACAGCGCCGAGCGCATCGCCCAGGCACTGCACAAGGCCTGGGCGCCCAGTGTCGCACGCGCACCTGGCGCGGCAGCCGAACCGGCGGCGATCGCCCCGCAGCGCCTGGCAGAACTGGTCTGGCTGGGCATCGAAGCCGACACCGTTCGCCGCCTCGAACCATGGGTCACCGTGCTGCCTGGCAACGACACGCGCATCAACATCAACACCGCGCCGGCCGAGGTGATCGCCGCCGTGGTCGATGGCATGAACCTGGGCAGCGCGCAACGCCTGCTGCAGGAGCGCCAACGCGTGCCTTTGCGCGACCTCAACGCCCCCGCCACGCGGGCCTTCTTTCCGGCCGACCCGCAGACCAACCTCGAGGGCGTCGGCGTCTCCAGCCGGTTCTTTGTCGTCCAGGGTCGCCTGCGCCTGGGCGAGCGCGTGCTCGAAGAGCGCTCGCTGATCGAGCGGCGGCAACTTGACATCGTGGTGCTGGCGCGCGAACGACTGAATCTGCGCGACAGCTATTGACCTGCACCGAGCCCAGGGATCGCCCGCCCCATCGTTCAACTCCACACCAAATACACTCGCTAAGTCATTGATTTCACGCCGAATGCCGTTGCCGCACCGATGCTTTGCCGCTAGCCTCCCTTTGCAATCATGTCCACCTTGGTGATCCAGCTACCCGCACGGGCCCGTCTGCAGAGCGGCGCCGAAGGGTCCCCCGCGTCGGTGCAGGCCCGCAGCACGGCCGAGTTGACCTATGCGCTCACGCCCGACGGGCTGGCGCTGACCAAACATGGGCGAGCCGCCGTGGCTCTCTTGCCCAAGGCCGACACGGTTGTGTTGGTGCTGGCCGACACCGACGTCAGCTGGCACCGCATCAAGGTGCCCAAGGCACCGCCAGCGCGCCTGCGGGCGGCGATTGGCGGCGTGCTCGAGGAGCACCTGCTCGACGAGCCCGGTGCGATGCATCTGGCTCTTGCGCCGGGTGCGGCAGGCGGCGAAAGCGCATGGATCGCCGCAACCGACAAGGCTTGGCTGCGCGCGGAGCTCGCCGCAGTCGAAAAGGCCGGCGTGCAGGTGGACCGCGTGGTGCCCATCGCCTGGCCCGAGGACACCCCGCTGGGTCACTTTTCCGCGCCCTTCGGGTCCGACGCGGGTGCGCCGATGCAGCTGACGTGGTCCGACGCCAAAGGCGTGGTCGCGATGGGCCTGCAGGGCGCGTTGGCCCGACAGATGCTTGCGGTCTGGTCGGCGTTGCCGGCGCGGTGGAGCGCCCATCCGGCGGTGGCCGCGCCCGCCGAACGCTGGCTCGGCCGCGGCGTGGTCGTCCTGAACGACGAGCAACGCCTGCTGCAGGCGATGCGCTCGCTGTGGGATCTGCGTCAGTTCGACCTGGCGCCACGGCACCGCGGCATGCTCGCGCTGCGCGACGCTTGGCGGCGCTGGCGTAGTGTGTCCTGGCGGCCGGTCCGCTACGGCGTGATCGCGTTGGCGGCATTGCATGTCCTGGGTCTGAATCTGTGGGCCTGGCACCAACAGCGGCAGGTCGAGACCAAGCGGTTGGCCATGACCCAACTGCTGCGCACCAGCCATCCCCAGGTGCGCGCCGTGCTTGACGCGCCGGTGCAGATGCAGCGCGAAACCGACCGCCTGCGCACGGCCGCCGGCAAGATTGGCGAGACCGACCTGGAGTCGCTGCTTGGCGTCGCCGCCGCGGCCTGGCCCGAGGCCCAGCCGCCGCTGGCCACATTGCGCTTCGAGAATGGTCGGCTGAGCTTTGCCGCCAGTGACTGGGCCGAGGCCCAGATCGCGCAGTTTCGCGCCCAGCTTGCGAGCAGCGGTTGGGACCTGGCCTCGAACAACGGCGTGCTGACTGTCAGCCGCGGCAAATCGTCATGAAGGGCTTCTCGAACTCGCGCCTGACATTGGCGGTGGGCGCCGGTGACGCAGTCGACAACTGGATCGCGCCGTGGAAGGCACGCTGGCAAGCCCTGGGCAGCCGGGAGCGCCGGGGTCTCGTCATCGCCGCGTGGGTGCTCGGGCTGTTCCTGTTATGGGCCCTGGCCATCGCCCCGGCCTTGCGTACCACCCGCGTGGCACCGGCTCAACTCGAACAGCTCGACGCGCAGTTGCAGCTGATGCAGCGCCAGGCCGGCGAAGCGCGGGAGCTGCGCGCCGCGCCAGCGCTGAACAACAGCCAGTCCACTGCCGCCCTGCGCACTGCGAGCGACGCGCTCGGCGCAGCCGGGCGCCTGCAGATCGTCGGCGACCGAGCCACGCTGACGCTCACGGGTGTCAGCGGCACACAGCTGCGCGACTGGCTGGCAGAGGTCCGCAGCGCCGCGCGCGCGCGCCCGGTCGAGGCCAACCTGACACGCGGCCCGCAGGGTTTCAGCGGCAGCATCGTGGTCGCGCTGCCCAGCGCAGGCGCCGCGCCATGAGCCCGCCGGGCCGCCCCAAGGCGAATACAGCAGTGCGAAGCACGGAGGTTGCCTGATGAGCATCATCGCTGCAGCCTTGCGCACCCGCGATCGCGCTCGCGGTGCTCGCTTTGCACGCACCGGATTCGCCGAATCCACGCTGGCTGAATTGGCGTGGCAGCGCACGCGCGCCGCCGGCGGGCGCTGGGCGGTTGCCGGCGCACTCCTCGGTGCCGTCATCGGGCTGGTGCTCTTTGCGCCAGCAGCCTGGCTGGCATCTGCGGTGGCTTCGGCAACCGACGAGCGACTGCTGCTGACAGACGCCCGCGGCACGATCTGGGCCGGCAGCGCGCTGCCGGTGCTGAGCGGCGGCCCGGGTAGCCGTGACGCCAGCGCATTGCCGGGCAGGCTTGAGTGGCAGTTGTCATGGCGCGGGCTGGGGGCCGAATTGCGCGCCCGCCAGGCCTGCTGCCTGCGCGGCGAAGTGCGCGCATTGATCCGGCCCGGATTCGGGCGCATGGCCGTCCAATTGCTCCCCGGGGCCAGTGCCACGGTGGGTCAGTGGCCCGCCGCGTGGCTGACCGGCCTGGGCACGCCCTGGAACACGCTGCAACTCGGCGGCACGCTGCGCCTGACGTCGCCGGGTCTGACCGTCGAGTGGGTTCAGGGGCGGATGCGATTTTCCGGCGAGGCCGCGCTGGACGTGACCCAGCTGTCGTCTCGCGTCGCCACGCTCGATACGCTCGGCAGTTATCGCCTGACCCTGCGCGGCGACGCCGCCAGCGGCAACGCCGCCAGCCTGTCGCTGGTCACGTTGGACGGCGCATTGCGGCTGTCGGGGCAGGGCCAATGGACTGGCACCGGCCTGCGGTTCCGCGGTGAAGCCCAGGCCGCCGATGGCAGCGAAGCCGTCCTCAACAACCTCCTGAACATCATCGGGCGGCGCCAGGGCGCGCGCTCGGTGATCTCGATCGGATGAGCATGAAACCACTATCCCGTTCGATCGCCTTGCGCGCGATCACCGCTGCCATCACCACCAGCCTGGTGGTGCCGCCATTGGCCGCGCAAACCGCAAGTCCGCGCCCTGCCACGCGGGCTGCAGGACACAGCCCGGCCCTGAAGTCCGGCACCCAGGTGACCTTGAACTTCGTCAACGCCGACATCGAAGCCGTGACGCGCGCCATGGGCGCCATGCTCGACCGCCAGTTCATCGTCGACCCGCGCGTCAGGGGCAACATCACCGTCTACAGCGAAATACCGCTGAGCGTGCGCGAGGCCTACTTGAACTACCTCGCCGCGCTGCGTGGGCTGGGCTTTACCGTGGTCGAAAACGCAGGGCTGCTGAAGGTGGTGCCCGAGGCCGACGCCAAGCTGCAGGCGGGCACCGTGTCGATCGGCCCCGTCCAGCAGCGCGGCGACCAGATCCTGACGCAGATCTTCCGCCTGAACCACGAGAACCCGAACAACCTGGTGGCCGTGCTGAGGCCCTTGATCAGTCCCAACAACACCATCAACGCCAACCCCGGCAGCAACACGCTGGTGATCACGGACTACGCCGACAACCTCACAAGGCTGGGCAAGATCATCGCTGCGCTGGACCAGCCGGCGGCGTCCGACATCGAAGTCGTGCCGCTCAAGCATGGCCTGGCCGCGGACATGGCGCCGCTGGTGCAGCGCCTGGCCGACAGCAGCACCAGCCCGATACCCGGCGCGCCGCCCGGCAGCGGCAGCGTGTCCGTGATTGCCGACGCGCGCAGCAACGCCTTGATCGTGCGCGCCACCAACGCCGCGCGCCAGGCGCAGGTGCGGTCGATCATCGACAAGCTCGACCTGCCGACCCAGGGCGGCGGCCCCGGTGGCTCGATCTGGGTCATCCATCTGAGGAATGCCGATGCGGTCAAGCTGGCGACCGTCTTGCGCGCAGCATTCGCCACCACCGGCAGCGGCGCCCAATCGGGTGGTTTTCCGACCTCCACCGCGGTGGTCGGCGGCGGCGCACCGCAGCCCGGTGGCGCCACGGCAGCAACGGCGCCGCTGCAGACCTCCGCGGGGCCCAGCACCGGAGGCTTCATCCAGGCCGACCCGTCGACCAACTCGCTGATCGTCACCGCCGCCGAACCGCTCTACCGCCAGGTGCGAGCCATGGTCGAAAAGCTGGACTCGAGGCGGGCGCAGGTTTACATCGAAAGCATGATCGTCGAGGTCAGCGGCGACAACGCGGCCGACTTCGGCTTCCAGTGGCAGGGCCTGATCGGCAACCGCGGCGACAAGAACCTGATCGGCGCCGGCAGCAACTTCGGCGCCGGCAGCGGCAACATCATCAACATCAACACCAGCGCCGCCAGCGGCACGGTGGCACTGGGCGAAGGTCTGAACATCGGCCTGGTGCGCAACTTCGGTGGCACCTATGCCCTGGCGGCGATCGCCCGCATGCTGCAGACGCAGGCCAACACCAACATCATTTCGACGCCCAACCTGATCACGCTGGACAACGAAGAGGCGAAGATCGTTGTCGGCTCCAACGTGCCGTTCATCACCGGCCAGTTCACCAACACCGGCACCGGCACCACCAACCCGTTCCAGACCATCGAGCGCAAGGACGTCGGCCTGACGCTGCGCATCAAGCCGCAAATCGGCGAGGGTGGGACCGTGCGGCTGGCGATCTACCAGGAGTCCTCGAGCGTGCAGGCGACCGCTGCGGTGGGCACCAGCAACGCCGGGCCGTCGACCAACAAGCGTTCGATCGAGTCGAACGTCGTGGTCGACGACGGCTCGATCATCGTGCTCGGCGGCCTGATCGAGGACCGCTACGCTGACAACAATGCCCAGGTGCCATTGCTGGGTGACCTGCCATGGATCGGCAACCTGTTCCGCAGCCAGAGCCGCACCAAGACGCGAACCAACCTGATGGTCTTTCTGCGTCCGGTGGTGCTGCGCGATGGCGCCAGCACCGACAAGCTGTCGCTGGACCGCTATGACCTGATCCGCGCCCAGCAAAAGGATGCCCAGCCGCCACAGAGCGTCGTGGTGCCGGTGAACGACGCGCCGATCGTGCCACCGCTGCGGGCCGATCCTGCGCCGCCCGCAGCGTCCGCACCCAAGGCCAACTGAACGCGATCATGGGCGCGCGCCATCCCCTGCCCTACGGCTTCGCCAAGTCGCATTCGCTGCTGCTGGAAGACGACGGCCAGCAACTGACCCTGTGGAGCGCAGAGCAGACCTCGATCGCCGCGATGTCCGAAGTGCTGCGCGTCTACGAGGTACAGGCCTTCGAGCGCGAGCCGCAGGCCAGCATGGCGCAGCGCATCGCAGTGGCCTACGCTGGCGGCGAGTCGAGCGCGGCCACCGTGATTGGCGAGGTCGAGAGCGCGGTCGATCTGGGCCGCCTGATGCAGGACCTGCCGGCCGTCGAAGACCTGCTCGAAGCGGCCAATGACGCGCCCATCATCCGCATGCTCAACGCGCTCTTGACGCAGGCGGCCAAGGACGGCGCCAGCGACATCCACATCGAACCGTACGAGCGCAATTCTTCCGTGCGCTTTCGGGTCGACGGCACCCTGCGCGAAGTGGTGCAGCCCAACCGCGCGCTGCACGCGGCGCTGATCTCGCGCCTGAAGATCATGGCCGAGCTCGACATCGCCGAGAAGCGCCTGCCGCAGGACGGCCGCATCAGCCTGCGCATTGCCGGACGCGCCGTCGACGTGCGTGTCTCCACCATCCCTTCCGGGCATGGCGAACGCGTGGTGCTGCGTATCCTCGACAAGCAGGCGGGCCGGCTCGACCTGGAAAGCCTCGGGATGGACCAGCGCACGCGCGATTCGATCGACGAGCTCATCCACAAGCCGCACGGCATCCTGCTCGTCACCGGCCCCACGGGTTCCGGCAAGACCACCTCCCTCTACGCGGCGCTGGAGCGGCTGAACG
>JANOPR010000296.1:0-4767 GCA_031421955.1 Burkholderiales bacterium | reverse complement strand
TCGAGTTGCGCGACGGCGACATGAGCCGCTACGGCGGCAAGGGTGTGCTGCGCGCGGTCGAGCACATCAACACCGAGATTTCGGAATCCGTGCTCGGCCTGGATGCCAGCGAGCAGGCCTTCCTCGACAAGACCCTGATCGACCTGGACGGCACCGACAACAAGGGCCGCCTGGGCGCCAACGCCACGCTGGCCGTGAGCATGGCCGTGGCGCGCGCCGCGGCCGAGGAGAGCGGCCTGCCGCTGTACCGCTACTTCGGCGGCATGGGCAGCGTGCAGATTCCCGTGCCGATGATGAACGTCATCAACGGCGGCGCGCATGCCAACAACAACCTGGACTTGCAGGAGCTGATGATCATCCCGGTGGGGGCGCCGAGCTTTCGCGAAGCAGTGCGCTACGGCGCCGAGGTGTTCCATGCGCTCAAGAAAATCATCGACGCCAAGGGCATGCCGACCTCGGTGGGTGACGAAGGCGGCTTCGCGCCCAACCTGGCCAGCCACGAGGCCGCGATTCAGATGATCCTCGAAGCCATCGACAAGGCCGGCTACGAGGCCGGGCGCCAGATCGCGATCGGCCTGGACTGCGCTGCCAGCGAGTTCTACAAGGACGGCAAGTACCACCTCGAAGGCGAAGGCCTGACGCTCTCCGCGCCCGAGTGGACCGACATCCTGGCCGCCTGGTGCGACAAGTACCCGATCATCAGCATCGAAGACGGCATGCACGAAGGCGACTGGGACGGCTGGAAACACCTGGCCGATCGCCTGGGCAAGAAGGTGCAGCTCGTCGGCGACGACCTCTTCGTCACCAACACCAGGATCCTCAAGGAGGGCATCGAGAAGGGCGTGGCCAACTCGATCCTGATCAAGATCAACCAGATCGGCACCCTGACCGAGACCTTCGCCGCGATCGAGATGGCCAAGCGTGCCGGCTGGACCGCGGTGATTTCGCACCGCAGCGGCGAAACCGAAGACTCGACCATCGCCGACATCGCAGTGGGCAGCAACGCCGGCCAGATCAAGACCGGCTCGATGAGTCGCAGTGACCGCGTTGCCAAGTACAACCAGTTGCTGCGCATCGAAGAAGACCTCGGCGACGTGGCCAGCTACCCGGGTCGCGCGGCGTTCTACAACCTGAAGCCGTGAAGCCACAGCGACTGCCGTGAGCACCATGCGCTGGAGCACTGCCGCCCTGCTCGCGCTGCTGGCGCTGGTGCAGGCGCAACTGTGGTTCGGCAGCGGCGGCAAGCCCAATGCGATGAACCTCGAATTGCAGCTCTCGCGCCAGCAGGTTGCCAACGAAGCCGCGCGCGGGCGCAACACCCGCCTGCAGGCCGAAGTGCGCGACCTGCGCGAGGGGCTTGAAATGGTCGAGGAGAAGGCGCGCAGCGAACTCGGCATGGTCAAGCCCGACGAGATCCTGGTTCAGGTCGCGCCGAAGAATTGACTGCCCCAAGCTCGCTGCGCTCGCGCCCCCCGAGGGGAGCTCAGGCCGCTTGGGGCGGCCCGGCGCTGGCCTGAGGCTTGATGACGCAGTTCGAACCGCTGCTGGCGGCGGCATTCACCGTGCTCGGGAGCCCGGTCACGTGGCTGGAGGTCGGCGCCTTCGCGCTGTCGCTGTGGATGGTGATGTGCAACATGCGCGTCAACATCCTGGCCTGGCCACTGGCGATCGCCGCCTCGCTCGCTTATTGCCTGCTGTTCTGGCACAGCAAGCTGTACGGTGAGGCCGGCCTGCAGGTCTTCTTCGTGCTGATCGCCGCCTGGGGCTGGTGGCAATGGCGCTTCGGCATGCAGGCCGACGGCTCGGCGCTCGCGGTGCGCCGACTCGGCGCCGCCGCGCGCTGGAAGCTCGCCGCCGCCACGCTCGCGGCCTGGCCGCTGCTGGGCTGGCTGCTGCACCGCGTCACCGACACCGACGTGCCCTACTGGGACGCGCTGCCCACCGCCGGCAGCGTCGCCGGCCAATGGCTGCTCGGCCGCCAGTACGTCGAGAACTGGCCGGTGTGGGTCGCAGTCAACGTCGTCAGCGTCTCGCTGTTCGCCTACAAGGGTCTTTGGCTGACCGTCGTGCTCTACATCCTGTTTGCACTGCTGGCGTTGCTGGGCTGGCGCACCTGGTCAAGGCGGGCCGCACCATGAACGGTCACGTCATCGCCATCATCGGCGCCGAGAGCACCGGCAAGACCATGCTGGCCGCCGCGCTGGCTGCGCGCGTCACCGCGGCCACGGGCCTGTCTTGCGCATTGGTCAGCGAATACCTGCGCGAATGGTGCGAGCGCGAGGCACGCACGCCGCGCGCCGACGAGCAAAGGGCCATCGCCACCGAACAGCAGCGTCGCATCGATGCCGCGACGACGACGCATGCCGTCGTCGTGGCCGACACCACGCCGCTGATGACCGCGGTCTACAGCCAACTGCTCTTCAATGACCACTCGCTACTGCCACTGGCGCTGGCGTCGCAGCGGCGCGTCTCACTGACCCTGCTGACCGCGGTCGACCTGCCCTGGGTGCCCGATGGCCTGCACCGCGACGGCGCACAGGTTCGCCAGCCCGTCGACCAGGCCTTGCGTGCGCGGCTCGTCGAAGCCGGGCTGTCCTGGTCCGTGGTTGGCGGCGCGGGCGCCACCCGGCTCGAGCAGGCCTTCGATGCCGCCAGCCCGCTGCTGGCGGCGCTGGCGCTGCCGAGTGAGCGATCCGCGGGGCTGTTCGGCCGCCTGGCCGCGCGCGACGCGGCGATGCCGGTCTGGCAATGGGTGTGCGAGAAGTGCGACGTGCCCGACTGCGAGCACGCGGCGCTGCAGTCACTGCAGCGAGGCTGATCCTGGTGGTTGGTCGCGTACTGCGGTGAACATCTCGCCGACATCGACCGCATCGAACCCGTACTGCAGGCCGCAGAACTCGCAGCCGACCTCGACCTTGCCGCGCTCGGTAATGATGCCCTGGACCTCGGCCGCACCCAGGCCGCGCAGCATGCCGCGCACACGGTCGAGCGAGCAACGGCAGGCAAACCGCGGCTGCAGCGGCGTGAAGCGGCGCACATCCTCTTCCCAGTAGAGCCGGCGCAGCAGCGTTTCGGCGTCCAGGCTCAGCAGCTCCTCGCGCGTCAGCGTCGCAGTCAGTAGTGCGATGCGGTTGAACGCCTCGTTGACGCCGATCTCGTCCTCCCGATGCTGCCGCGCCAGATTGCCAGCGCCCTCCACGGGCAGGCGCTGAATCAGCAGGCCCGCCGCGCATTGATCATTTGCCGCCAGAAGCAAGCGCGTGTCGAGCTGTTCGGACTGCAGCATGTAATGCTCGAGCACCTGGGCCAACGCCTGCATCGGCTCGCCGGCGCCGCCGTTCAGGCCGACGACGCCCTGGTAGGGCTGCGCCCCGCCCGACTTGTCCTGCGGGTCCAGCGTGATCGCGCAGCGGCCCTTGCCGTGCACGTTGAGCATGGCCTCGAGTTGAGCCGCGGCCCCCACCTCGCCGACCACCTTGGCCGTGGCGCGAAATTCCAGGTCGGGCTGCACCTCGGCCACCGCCAGCTTGACCGGGCCGTCGCCGAAAATCTGCAGAACGACCGCACCATTGAACTTGATATTGGCCTGCATCAGCACCGCGGCTGCCGCCATCTCGCCCACCAGTGCGCGCACCGGCGCCGGGTATTCGCCCTGCGACGCGTGCCGACGCAGCGACTCCTGCCACGACGGCCCCAGCCGCACCAGCATGCCGCGCACGGGCTGGCCCTCGAAGATGAATTTGTGCAGTTCGTCGTCCATCAGTCGAGGCGAACGAGCTCGACGCGATAGCGCGCTGCCCGCGCGACGTAGCCCGCAGCGATGCCCTTCAGCACGGCGATCTGCGCGGGCGTCATGGCACGCTTCAACGCGGCCGGCGCGCCGACGATCAGCGACGCGTCGGCAAACACCTTGTCTTCCGTGACCAGCGCACCGGCCCCGACGATCGAGTCGCGGCCAATCGTGGCGCCATTCAGCAGCACGGCCTGGATGCCGATCAGCGAGCCGTCGCCAACCGTGCAGCCGTGCAGCATGGCCTGGTGGCCGACGGTCACGTCCTCGCCCAGGTTGAGTGGCCGGCCGGGGTCGGTGTGCAGCACGGCGCCTTCCTGGATGTTGCTGCGCGCACCGATCACGATCGGCTCGTTGTCGGCGCGCAGCACGGCACCCGGCCAGACGCTGCAGCCCGCGCCGAGCGTGACGCGGCCGATCACGGTGGCGCTGTCGGCGATCCAGGCGCTGGGATCGATCTGGGGCACGGCGTCGCCGAGGCGGTAGATGGGCATGGGGGGTCTCGGTGGCGCTGAACGCACAATTGTAGGAATGGAACTGCGAGCCCGCTGCCTGGACCTGCTGTGCCTGCCCGACCCGGCCGAGAAGGCACGCCAGACGCGGGCCCTGTTCAGCCATATCGACTCGCTGGCATTGGACACCGACGTCACGCTGAGCGCGCCGGCCACCCTGCCCGGCCGGCCGCCGTTGCCGCGGCTGGTGGCGCATGTCAGCCTGGCGCGCCGCTCCCCGTTCACGCCGGCCGGCCGCGCCGCGCTGTTGCACGCGGTGGCGCATATCGAGTTCAACGCCATCAACCTGGCGCTCGACGCGGCCTGGCGTTTTTCCGGCATGCCGCCCGGCTACTACCGCGACTGGCTCGGCGTTGCGGCCGAGGAGTCGCTGCACTTCACGCTGCTCTGCGAGCACCTGCGCGCCAGCCTGGGGCATGACTACGGCGACTTCGACGCCCACGACGGCCTGTGGACGATGGTCGA
>JANOPR010000295.1:0-8635 GCA_031421955.1 Burkholderiales bacterium | reverse complement strand
CAGCCCGCTGTCATCTTCGACATGGGCGGCAAGTTCGACAAGTCTTTCAACGAAGCGGCCTACAGCGGCGCCGAGCGCTGGAAGAAGGAAAGCAACAAGCCCTACCTCGAGTTCGAGATCGCCAATGCGGCCCAGCGCGAGCAGGCGATGCGCAAGATGGCCGAGCGCGGCGCCAGCCCGATCGTTGCCATTGGGTTCTCGCAAGGCTCGGCCCTGGAGAAAGTGGCCAAGGAGTTCCCCAAGCTCAATTTCGCGATCATCGATTACGTCATCACCCTGCCCAATGTCGAGTCGGTGGTGTTCAAGGAGCATGAAGGCAGCTTCCTGGTCGGCATGATGGCTGCCATGGCCAGCAAGACCGGCAAGGTCGGTTTCGTCGGCGGCATGGACGTGCCGCTGATCCGTAAATTCCAGTGCGGCTACGAGCAGGGCGTGAAGTACGCCAACCCCAAGGCCGAGGTCAGTGCCAACATGACCGGCACCACACCCAGCGCCTGGAACGACCCGGCGCGCGGCGGCGAGCTGGCCAAGGCGCAGTTTGCCAAGGGCGTCGACGTGATCTTCGCGGCTGCCGGCGGCACCGGCGTGGGTGTGTACCAGTCCGCCAAGGACAGCGGCAAGCTGGCGATCGGCGTGGACAGCAATCAGAACCACCTGCACCCCGGCACGATGCTGACCTCGATGGTCAAGCGCGTGGACAACGCCGTCTTCTCGAGCTTCAAGAAGCACAAGGCCGGTGTCACCGCACTGGGCCTGAAGGAAGGCGGCGTCGACGTGGCCATGGACCAGCACAACGCCAAGCTCGTCTCGGCCGAGATGAAGGCCAAGGTCGATGCCGCGCGCGCCGACATCATCAGCGGCAAGATCAAGGTCACGGACTACATGGCAGCGAATAAGTGTTGACCCCCCCCGTTGCGGCTTCGCCGCTCCCCCCCAGGGGGGCGACGCTGGCGGACCGGCAAAGCCGGATCCGCGGCGCCCGCTTGGACAGACACGGCGCTCCACGCGTGTCATGAGCACGGCGGCGCCCGCCGTCGCCATGCGGGCGATCGACAAGCGCTTCGGCGCGGTACACGCCAACGTGGCGGTCGACCTCACGGTGGCCGCCGGCACGGTGCACGGCATCGTCGGCGAGAACGGTGCCGGCAAGAGCACCCTGATGTCGATCCTTTACGGCTTCTACCAGGCCGACAGCGGCAGCATCGAGATCGAGGGCAAGGCCGCCCAGATCCATCACTCGCGCGATGCCATCGTGCTGGGAATCGGGATGGTCCACCAGCACTTCATGCTGGTCGAGACCTTTTCGGCGCTGGACAACGTGATGCTCGGCGCTGAACCGTCCTGGCACCTGCCTGCCGCGCGGGCGCAGGTGCGGGCCAAGCTCGATGCCTTGATGCGCGACACCGGCCTGGTGGTCGACCTGGACCAGACGGTAGCCAACCTGCCGGTCGGCGAGCGCCAGCGGCTGGAAATCCTGAAGACGCTCTACCGCGGCGCGAGAATCCTGATCCTGGACGAGCCGACTGCGGTGTTGACTCCGCAGGAAACCGAACAACTGTTCGAAACCCTGCGAACGCTGCGCGCGCGCGGCACGACGATCCTGCTGATCACGCACAAGCTCAAGGAGATCATGGCGCTGGCCGATGCCGTGACCGTGATGCGCGGCGGCGCGGTGGTGCTCGACACGCGCAGTGCCGACACCAGCCTGGACGGCCTGGCGCAGGCCATGGTCGGTCGTCAGGTGCATCTTGGCCGCGTCGCCTCGACGGCGGCGGCTGGCGGCGAGGTGCTGCTCAGTGCCACGGGCCTGCAGTGGCGCGACGCATTGGGCGTGCCGCGACTGGTCGACGTGTCGCTGGCGCTGCGCGCCGGCGAGATCGTCGGCATCGCGGGTGTGTCGGGCAACGGCCAGAGCGAGTTGCTTGACGTGCTCGCGGGCCTGCTGGCGCCGCAGGCGGGTGCCCTCGAAGTCGGCAGCGCGCGCTTCGATGCGGCGCGTTGGCTGCGGCCCGACCGGGCGCGCGAGTTGCGCATTGCGCATGTGCCCGAGGATCGCCAGCGGCGCGGCCTGGTGCTGCCGTTCCTGGCCTGGGAGTCTGCCGTGCTCGGCTACCAGCAGCGGCCTCGCTACGACCGTCTGGGCTGGCTGCGCCAGCCGGTGATGAAGGCCGACACGACGACGATGATGGAGCGCTACGACGTTCGCCCGCGCGACATCAACCTGAAGTGCGCCAACTTCTCCGGCGGCAACCAGCAAAAGCTGGTGTTGGCCCGCGAGACGCTGCCCGAGCCCAAGGTGCTGCTCGTGGGCCAACCAACCCGCGGCGTCGACATTGGCGCCATCGAGTTCATTCACGCGCGCCTGCGCGCCATGCGCGACGCCGGCGGTGCGGTGCTGCTGGTGTCTTCCGAGCTCGACGAGATCCTGGCCCTGGCCGACCGCGTGCTGGTGATGCACGACGGACACATCGCCGGCGAGTTGCCGATCGAGAAGTGCACCGAAGCCGGTCTGGGGCGCCTGATGGGCGGCGCCGGCGCTATCGCCGAGGCCGCATAAAGTGAACCACCCCCGAAGCGCCTTCGGCGCCTCCCCCTCAAGGGGGCGCCGCTGGCGGACCGGCAAAGCCGGATCCGCGGCGGCCACTCGGCCACAGCGGTTCATGCGTCGTAGGTGCCGCTTCGGCGGCATGGAAAACTGAGATGAGGCAGCCCCTGGACATGCCGCGCTGGCTCGATCTGGTGGTGCTGCCGATGGTCAACCTGGCCTTGGCGTTTGCCGTCTCGGCCGTCGTGTTGTTGGCGATCGGGCAGGACCCCTGGCAGGTCTTGACGCTGTTGGTCAAGGGCGCCTTCGGCAGCCGCGGCGGTCTCAGCTACACGCTTTACTACGCCACCACCTTCGTCTTCACCGGGCTGGCGGTGGCCGTGGCCTTCCATGCCGGCCTGTTCAATATCGGCGGCGAGGGCCAGGCCATGATGGGCGGGCTGGGCGCCGGGTTGATGGCGCTGGGTTTGGCCGATGCCTTGCCTGCGTGGCTGCTGCTGCCGTTGATGGTGCTGACTGCCATGGCTTTCGGCATGGCCTGGGCTGCGGTGCCAGGCGCCCTGCAGGCCTGGCGCGGCAGCCATGTCGTGATCACCACGATCATGTTCAACTTCATCGCCTCGGCGCTGCTGATCTACCTGCTGGTCAACGTGCTCAAGGAGCCGGGCAACATGACGCCCGAGAGCCGCCTGTTCGGCCCCGCGGCGCAATTGCCGGGCGCGCACGAGATACTGGCCTGGTTCGGCATCGACTGGCCGCGCACGCCGCTCAACTTCAGCCTGTTGCTGGCGGTGGCGGCGGCCCTGGGTGTGTACCTGCTGGTCTGGCGCTCGCAACCTGGTTACGCGTTGCGCACCGTGGGCTACACGCCTGCGGCGGCGCATTACGCCGGCATCCGGCCGCAAACCCAGATCGTCCGCGCGATGGCGATCTCGGGCGCGCTGGCGGCGCTGGTAGGCATCAACGAGATAGCCGGCGTGCACAACCGGCTGATGGCCGACTTCGTCGCCGGTGCCGGCTTCACAGGGATTGCGGTGTCGCTGATCGGCCGCAACCACCCGGTGGGCATCGTGCTGGCCGCGCTGCTGTTCGGGGCGCTGTACCAGGGCGGCGCCGAGCTGGCGTTCGAGATCCAGGGCTTCTCGCGCGACATGGTCTTCACGCTGCAGGGCCTGATCGTGCTGTTTGCGGGCGCGATGGCGCAGGTGGCGGCGCCGAGCCTTGCGCGCGCCTACCACTGGCTGCGCCGGCGCGCACCACCGCCCGTGCTGGAGGCCAAGCGTGGATGAGTTGCTGATCGGCTCCTTGCTGGCCTCGACGCTGCGCGTGTCGACGCCGCTGATTCTGTGTGCGCTGGCCAGCACGCTGAGCGAACGCGCCGGCGTGATCGACCTTGGACTGGAGGGCAAGATGCTGGCCACGGCCTTTGCCGCGGCCAGCGTCGGCGCGCTCAGTGGTTCGATGTGGTTGGCGCTGGCCTGCGCGGTCGCGATCGGCATCACGCTGTCGATGCTGCACGGCTTTGCCTGCGTCAGCCACGCCGGCGACCAGGTGGTGATGGGCATGGCGATCACGATGACCGCAGCCGGCCTGACGGTGGTGCTCGGGATTGCCTGGTTCGGCATGGGTGGGCAGACGCCGCCGTTGCCCGATTCGGTGCGCGCGGACCTGTGGTTCACCGGCGCCGCCGACGCGCTGCGCAGCGTGCCCTGGGTCGGCAGCATTGTCGGGCTGGGCCTGCTCGGCCACAGCGCGCTGGTCTACGGCGCGATCGTGATGGTCTTCGTGGTCTGGTGGCTGCTCTACCGCACACGCTTGGGCCTGCGCCTGCGCGCCACCGGCGAGAACCCGGCCATGGTCGACGCCGCAGGAGTGTCGGTGCTGGGCATGCGCTACCTGGCCCTGGCCGGCAACGGCGTGCTCACGGCTCTGGCCGGCAGTTATCTGGTGTTGGCGCAGAACCCGCAATTCATTCCGCACATGACGGCCGGACGCGGCTACATGGCGCTGGCCGCGATGATCTTCGGCAAGTGGCACCCGGTGGGCGCGTTGATGGCCTGCCTGCTGTTCGGTTTCCTCGATGCCGTGGCCATCCGGCTGCAGGGCGCGATCCTGCCGGCCGCGCTGGGCGGCGGCGCCGTGCCGGTGCAGGCCATCCAGGCGCTGCCCTATGTGCTGACGGTCGTGCTGCTGGCTGGCTTCATCGGCCACGCCTACGCGCCCAAGGCGCTGGGCGTGCCCTATGTGAAGGAGCGCTGAGGCGGCGCTGGCGCCGCCTCAGGCCCGGGGCAGATTCAGAACTCGTAGCGTGCGGTGATCTGCATGGCCCACGCAGACTCGCCACGGTTGTTCTTGGTCGAAAACTCGAACGGATCGTTGACCGAGTAGACAGGCCGGCCACTGTCGATGCCAGCGTAGTTGATCCAGCGTCGCGAGAAGCCGCCGCTGCCGTCGTTGAAGCCCAACTCGTCGATGCGGCCCCACTTCTTGTTCAGCAGGTTGCCGAAGTTCAGGATGTCCAGCGTCACGACGCCCTTGTGCTTGGCGGTGAAGCCGGGCACTTCCTGACTGATGCGCAGGTCCACGTTGTTGGTGAACCTGCCGAAGGCGGAATTGCGCGCGACGACGCCGCCCTTGGCCGCGGTCAGCGAAGGATTCGCATCGACGATCTGCCAGAACAAGGCCTCGGCAGCAGCCGATGAAGCCGCGACGGTCTGGCTCGGCAGGCGAAACAGCACTTCGCCGGAGCCAACGCCGCGCGGGATGTAGAGCAGGTCGTTGCCCTGCACACCGTCGCCGTTCATGTCGTTGTTGAAGGTCCAGCTGTACGGGCGCCCTGATCGGCCCTCGTAGACCACGCCCACCGTCGTGCGGTAGCTGCCAAAGAAGGCGCGACTCCAGTTGGCGGCCAAGTTGATGCGGTCCGTGATCAAACTCTGTGAGTTTGCGGCGACCGCCTCATTGGGATTGAAATTCGAGCGGTTTGCCCATTGCGAGTTCGACGTCGACGAGGTCAGCGGGCTGACTTCGGTGGCCTGCGTGCTCGTGTAGGCTGCGCTCCAACTGATGCCCAGCGGACGCAGCGTCTGCTGCACCGACAGCGTCAGCGCGTTGCCGTGACCCTCGGTCGTCTTGTCGGCGACCAGCACATTGTTGAAGTTGCGATCCTGCAGGAAGCGCGTCGTCGGGCGCTGCTGCGGGTTGCTGCCGCTGGTGGCGCAGGCACCCGTGGTCAGCGGTGTCGTGTTGCCATCCCAGCAGGCCACGTTGCGGCCTCCGGCGTTCCAGAACATCTGGCGCCCATCGGGCGCGGTGGCCGTGGGCGCGCCCAGGTTCAGGTGGCGGTAGGTCAGGCCTTGCTTGACCTGCGTGTGCAGCCATTCGGCGCCCACGGTCACGCCCATCGGCAATTCGGCGTCCCAGGCCAGATTCATCTTCCACACGGCAGGTTGGCTGGCGCCGGTGCCCAGGAAGTCGACGTTCGCCGCCGGTGGGACGCCGGCGATCACGGCCGGGCTGGCAATGTTGGCGGTGAAAAGGCCCGCCGGGCAGGGCGTGGTGGTGGTCGAGCAGTTGACCGAGTTGAGCACCATGCCGGTGTTCTGGTACGGGTTGATCAGCCAGACGGAAGCCGCGCTGCCCTGGAACAGGCCCAGGCCACCGCGGATCTGCTGCTTGCGCCCATCCTGAGGTTCGACGCGGTAATTGAAGCCCACCCGTGGCTGCACCAACTTCTGGCCATCGAGCGTGTTGCGGTTGTCCAGGCCGAATGCCGCCTGGGCCGCCGGGTTATAGACCGGCGCCGCGTTGGCGCCGAGCGTGTCGACGCGCACGCCAGCCGTCACTGACAGCTGCTTGTCGACCTTCCAGGTGTCCTGCACAAACAGGCCGAGGTTGTCGAAGCGCACGTCGCCGGCGGCGTCCTGCAAGGTGAAGCCGGCGCGCGGCAATTGCACCGTGTAAGCGGTCGGGTTGTTGGCGACGAACAGCGCCACCGGGTCGGCACCCTGGAAGGTGTACAGACCCCAGGCCTGTCGCACGAAGGCGTTGAAGATGTCGTTCTGTTCAATGTCGGCGCCGAACTTCAGCTCATGCGCGCCCAGCGTCAGGTTGCCCGACGCGAGGGCATTGGTCGTGCTGGTCTCGATGCGGTTGAAGTGCCGTGTCTCCTCGGTGCCGAAGCGCAGCGTGCGATTGCCGGTGGCGGTGCCCGCGGGCGCCGGCGAGGTGAACACCAGAGCGATCTCGGGCAGACGCGAGTTGAGCACCGGCTCGCTGGTGTAGTCGCGTTTGGAAAGCTTGAACTCGGTCGAGAAGGTGTCGGTCCAGTCGGAGAAGACCTGGCCGACGACGGACTCCAGGGTCTTGGCCGTGACGAAGTTTCGCGAGCTCAGCGACAGCGAGTTGGCCGTGTAGCCCGGGAAGATCGGGTTGGCTTCCTCGGTCTTGGAGTAGCGCACATTGGCGCGGTGCTTGTCGCTGATGTTCCAGTCGAACTTGAGCAGCGTGTCCTTGACGATCAGCGGCGTGTTGGTGACGCTGAAAGTGCCGATGTCGAAGCCCTTGGCCGTCGCGGCGGATTGGGCCGCCGAGATCTGCGCAGCGGTGATACCGACGTCGGACAGTCCGGCGCCGATCGGGCCGAAGGTGGGGGCGTTGCGACTGCTCTGGAGTTCTTCATAGCTGGCAAAGAAGAACAGCTTGTCCTTGATGATCGGCCCGCCCAGCGTGAAGCCGGTCGTGGTGTCCTCGAAGGGCGCCACCGTGACGTAGCGATCGGGCCTGCGGAGGAAGCGCTCTCCCACTAGCTTTTCATCACGGAAGACGTGGTAGACGCTGCCCTTGAAGTCGTTGGTGCCGCTCTTCGTGACGGCATTGATGTTGGCGCCGGTGTAGCCCTGCTGCGTGACGTCGTAGTTGCTGATGTTGACCTGCACCGCCTGGATGGCGTCGATCGAGATCGGCTGCTTGATTGTCGGCAGGCCGTTGGCCTCGATGCCGAAGGTGTCGTTGATGCGCACGCCATCGACGGTGATCGAGTTGTAGCGCGAGTTCTGGCCGGCGGCTGAAATCTCCCCGCGGTCCTTCTCGGTTTGGGCCAGGCGTGGGTCCAGGCGCGCAAAGTCCTGCAGGCTGCGCGCAATCGACGCGTAACTGGCCAGCTCGTTGCTGCCAATGTGCGTGCCCGCGCCCATCGAACTGCTGTTGAACTTGGCGTTCGCGGTGCCGGTGATGACGACCGTGGTCGTGGACACGCCGAGCTGGGCGTTCAGGGCCAGCGTTTCTGCCAGCGTCAGGACGATGCCCTCGCGCTTGTCGGTCAGCGCGTCCTTGGTGATCGTGATCGTGTAGGGCCCGCCCACGCGCAGGCCGCGCGCCGCGTAGCGGCCTTCGGCGTCGGTGACGGTGGTGCTGGTCGAGCGCGACTCGGTGTGCAGGATGCTCACCGTGGCGCCGGCGATCGGCCTGCCGTCGGCGCCCGTGACCTGGCCGGCGACGCCGGCTGTCGTGTTCTGGGCGTACGCCGGTGCGGCCACGACGATTGCTGCAGCGGCGCTGACGATGGTTCTGTTGAACGCGGAAATGCGGCGGCTGTTCATGGTTTCTCCTCCGGGGGGCACGGTTTTCGGTGTCGCAGAATCTATCCTGCCAACTGCCGCCGCGCTCTTGGTGGATTCCTGTGGTTCGACACCCGAGGAAACACGGGCTTGATCGGGAGGTCGAATTCAACCAAGCAGGGGCCGACCGCGCCAGGCGCCCCGTGCGGGCGCGCGGCGCTGCTCGCCATGTACCATCGGCGCCGCCAAGTTCGCCCCCCGCCGCCAGGATTGCCTCCGTCATCGACATGGACCCGCTCACTGCCGATCACCTCGACGCGCTGCTCGCCGCGGCGCGCGCAGCGCGCGCTCGCGCCTATGCCCCGTACTCCCAGTTCACGGTCGGCGCGGCCTTGCTCGACGATCAGGGCAACATCCACGCGGGCTGCAATGTCGAGAGTGCGGCCTACCCGACCGTGAACTGGGAGTACGGGGCATAGGCGCGAGCGCGCGCTGCGCGCGCTGCGGCGAGCAGCGCGTCGATGCGATCGGC
>JANOPR010000294.1:0-3977 GCA_031421955.1 Burkholderiales bacterium | reverse complement strand
TCGGTCTGCACGTCGAGCATGAACTGCGCGAGTGCGCGGTGCAGGCGCGCCGCGGTGCCGCGCAGAAAGGTGAAGCGCGCGCCCGACAGCTTGGCGCCGGTGTCGAAATCCAGGCCCAGCGGCGTGCCCAGGTCGACATGGTCTTTGACCGCGAAATCGAACGCGCGCGGGCTGCCCCAGCGGCGCACGTCGGCGTTGGCGCGCTCGTCGGCGCCGACCGGCACGCTGTCGTGCGGCAGGTTTGGCAGGCCCATCAGCAGCGCGTTGATCTCGGCCTGCAGGCTGTCGTTGCGGGCGGCCGAGGCGGCCAATTCGTCCCCGAGACCGCTCACTTGCGCCATCACGGCCGCCACGTCCTGGCCCTGCGCCTTCAGCTTGCCGATCTGCTTGGACAGGCTGTTGCGCTGCGCCTGCAGTTCTTCGGTACGGGTCTGGATGCGCTTGCGCTCAGCTTCCAGCGCCACGAACTGGTCGCGGTCGAGAAAGGGCTGCGGCGTCTTGCGCGTTTGGAGCTTGGCGACGACGCCGTCGAGGTCACGGCGCAGTTGGTTGATGTCGAGCATGGCGGGAGTCTTTCGCTTCAGGTCATTCGGGTCGCGCCGGCAGTCGGGCGCGCAGGTTCGCTGCGCCCATCGAGCGTCAACTCGAAGATCGCCCGTCAACGAGCTCGGCCATGGACTTGTCGCCCAGGCCCTTGGGCAGCGGGAAGTGCACGGTCTCCTCGACGCCCTCGAGGTGACGCACCGCGACGGCGCCGAGTTCGCGCAGCCGCGCAATCACCTGCTGCACCAGGATGTCGGGCGCCGACGCGCCGGCGGTCAGGCCCACGCGCGTGCTGCCCTCGAACCATCCAGCCTGCAAGGCCTCGGCGTTGTCGACCATGTAGGCCGGCCGGCCCAGGCGCTCGGCAAGCTCGCGCAGGCGGTTGCTGTTGCTGCTGGTCGGGCTGCCGACGACGATGACGACGTCGACCTGCGGACTCAGCACCTTGACCGCGTCCTGGCGGTTCTGCGTCGCGTAGCAGATGTCCTGGTGCTTGGGCTGGCGCACGTTCGGGAAGCGCCGCTTGACCGCAGCCAGGATGTCGGCGGTGTCGTCGACCGACAGGGTGGTCTGCGTCACCACCGCCAGGCGGTCCGGGTTCTGCACCGGGGCATCGGCCACGTCAGCGACATCTTCGACCAGGTAGATGCCATCGAAGAGCTGGCCCATCGTGCCCTCGACCTCCGGGTGGCCCTTGTGGCCGATCATCAGGAATTCAAAGCCTTCCTTGTGCAGCTTGGCGACTTCTACATGCACCTTGCTGACCAGCGGGCAGGTGGCGTCGAAGACCGAGAAACCGCGCTCGGCTGCCTCGCGGCGCACGGCCTGGCTCACGCCATGCGCGCTGAACACCAGCGTGGCGCCGGGCGGCACGTCGGACAGTTCTTCGATGAAGATCGCGCCCTTGGCCTTCAGGTCATCAACGACATAGGTGTTGTGGACGATCTCGTGGCGCACATAGATCGGCGCGCCGCACTTGAGCAGCGCGCGCTCGACGATCTCGATCGCGCGATCGACGCCGGCGCAGAAACCGCGCGGCTTGGCCAGGACCACCTCATTGATCACTACAGAACCCCGATCACATGCACATCCAGCCGCACCGGCTGGCCGGCCAGCGGATGGTTGAAGTCAAACAGCAGCCAGTCGCTGCCCAGCTCGCGCACCACGCCGGCATAGCTGCCGCGGCCGTCGGGCGTGGGAAACCGGACCACGTCACCCAGACCGTATTGCGCGTCGGGGTCGCCCAGCTGATGCAACAGCGAGACCTTCACGCGCTGCAGCATCTCCGGGTTGCGCGGGCCAAAGGCCTCGCCTGCGGCCAGATCGAAGCTCTGGCGCGCGCCCTCCGGCAGCCCGATCAATCGGGCCTCCATTGCAGGCGCAAGCTCGCCATTGCCCAACGACAAGGTGGCCGGCTGTCCATCAAAGGTATCGACCACGGCAGCGCCGTCCGGGCCGGCAAGGCGGTAGTGGAGGGTCAGGAACGAGCCCGACTGGATCGCGGTCACGGTGGCTTGGCTGGGCGATAGACTGGACCCGATTTTACGGGGACGGCTCTGAACACTCTGCAGCACCTGCCCGCCGACGCCAGGCCACGCGAGAAGTTGCTCGCCCGTGGCCCTGCCGCGCTCGCCGACGCCGAGTTGCTCGCCCTGCTGCTGCGCACGGGCCTGCCGGGCCAAGGCGTGCTGCAACTCGCGCAATCGCTGCTCGACCGCTTCGGCGGCCTGGCCGGCCTGTTGCACGCCGACGTGCGTGGCCTGGACGGCGTCAAGGGCTTGGGCCCTGCCAAACGGGCCGAGGTGGCCGCGGTACTCGAGATTGCCCGGCGTGTGCTGGCCCAGCAACTGGCCGAGCAGCCTCTGTTCGACTCGCCGCAGCGCGTCAAGGACTACCTGGCGTTGAATTTGCGCCCGCTGGGCCACGAGGCGTTTGCGGTGCTGTTCCTCGACAGCCAGCATCGCTCGATCGCATTCGAGGTGATGTTCCGCGGCACGCTGGCGCATACCAGCGTGCACCCGCGCGAGATCGTCAAGCGCGCGTTGGCGTTGAATGCGGCGGCGGTGGTGCTGGCGCACAACCACCCCAGCGGCGTGGCCGAGCCCTCGCGCGCCGACGAAATGGTCACGCAGGCGGTGCGCGCGGCGCTGCAGTTGGTGGATGTGCGCGTGCTCGACCACCTGGTCGTGGGCGCGGGCAGCGTGCTGTCGTTTGCCGAGCGCGGGCTGATATGACATGACATGAAGCCCGATGCCCTGTCGCGACTCGCGGCGTTCAAGACCGGGATGGCCAAGGCGGCGCAGGAAGAGGCTGACCGCGTGGCGGCCCAGGCGCAGGCCGCGGCAGCGGATCGACTCGAACGCGACCGCTTTCGTCTCAGCGCGGGCGCGGTCACGCCGCTCGCGGGCGACCGGCGCGCCGACCTGCCGAGCCCATGCGTGACACCCGAGCCGCGCCAGCGGCTCCTCGACGAAGCGCAAGCGTTGGCCTCGAGCCTCTCGGACGAGCTTGACCTGAGCACGCTGCTGGAAACCGACGCCGACCTGAGTTTTCGCCGCGACGGCGTCGGCGCCGACGTGCTGGCCCGGCTTCGCCGCGGTCAGTGGTCGATCCAGCGCCAGCTGGATCTGCATGGCCTGCGCCGCGACGCCGCGCGCGATGCGCTGTCGGGCTTTATCGTCCAAGCCGAGCGCGACGGCCTGCGCTGCGTGCGCATCGTGCATGGCAAGGGCAACGGCTCGCCGGGCCGCGAACCGGTGCTCAAGGACAAGGTCAAGCGCTGGCTGGTGCAGAAGAACCAGGTCATCGCCTTCACCCAGGCCAGCGCCGCCGACGGCGGGCATGGCGCGCTGCTGGTGTTGTTGGCAGGCCGCTGACGCGCGCTGCGTGCGCAACTGCGGACTCACCACCCAGCCGTGCGCAGGCCGAGACCGACTCGTTCACGGCGCCATGCGCGCTGCCAGTGCCAGGACAGCTCGTGCAGCCGGCGTGCCGGGGAACAATTCGAGCAGCAGCTGGCGCTTCTGCACGGCCTCGCGGACCGCCACGTCGACCGGTACGTCGCCCAGGTGGTCGAGCGTGACCGGTGCGTCCAGGCCCGGGGAGACATAGCGATCGATGACCTGCTGCAGCTGGGCGCGGATGACCCGGCCCTCGCCGGCCTTGAGTACCTGGTTGACCACCAGTTGAAGTGCACGGCGGCCTTGTGTCGTGGCCAGCACCTTGATCGTCGCGTAGGCGTCAGTCATTGCGGTCGGCTCGGGCGTCGTCACGACCACCACTTCGTCGGCCAACGATATCGTGTACAGCACCACGTCGGAAATGCCGGCTCCCGTGTCGAGCAGCACGCGATCGAATTGGGGCTTGAGGGCCTCGATGGTCTGAAGCAACTGGTCGCGCACTTCGGGCGTGAGTCGCGAGTACTCGACCATGCC
>JANOPR010000293.1:0-2498 GCA_031421955.1 Burkholderiales bacterium | reverse complement strand
GTCTCGCTCATCGGCACGTCGCGAGCGATGTTGTTGACGACATAGACGTTCAGGCCCACCGGCGGCGCGATCAGCCCGATGCCGACCGTCACCAGCACCAGGATGCCGAACCAGATCGCCTTGGCTTCCGGCTGCAGGCCCCACAGGTCCAGGCCCATCACGGCCGGGAAGATCACCGGGATCGTCAGCAGCAGCATCGACAGCTCGTCCATCACGCAGCCGAGCAGCACGTAGAAAGCGAGGATGCTGGCGATGATGAGCAGCGGTGGCACCTGCAGGTGGCCGACCCAGTCGGCCAGCGCCGCGGGCATCGCGGTCAGCGCCAGCGCGGCGTTCATCATGTCGGCGCCGAGGAAGATCATGAACACCATCGCGGTGGTGCTGGCCGTGCCCAGGAAGCTGCGCTGGATGCCCTGCAGGTCGATCTCGCGCTGCGCCAGGCCGGCGATGAGGGTGGCGATGGCGCCGACTGCGGCGCCTTCGGTGGGCGAGAACAGGCCGCCGTAGATGCCGCCGAAGACGACGCAGAAAATCGCCACGATCGGCCAGATGCCCCACAGCGCGCGCCAGCGCTCGGCCCACGGCAGTGACTCGCTGGGCGGGGCCAGGTCGGGGCGCACGCGGCAATAGATGCCGATCACGGCCACGTAGCCGAGCATGGCCAGGATGCCGGGCACCAGCGCGGCGGCGAAGAGCTTGGCAATGTTCTGCTCGGTCAGGATCGCATACACGACCAGCGGCACCGAGGGCGGGATCAGGATGCCCAGCGTGCCGCCGGCCGCCAGCGTGGCGGTCGACAGGCGGCCCGAGTAGCCATGCGCTCTCATCTGCGGGTAGGCCACCTGCGTGATGGTGGCCGAGGTGGCGACTGAGGAGCCGCAGACCGCGCCGAAGGCCCCGGCCGACAGGATCGAGGCCATGCCCAGCCCGCCGCGGACATGGCCGACAAACGCCGCCGCCGCCTTGAACAGGACCCTGGACAGGCCGCCCTGGGTGGCGAACTGGCCCATCAGCAGGAACAGCGGGATGACGCTCAACTCGTAGACCGTCAGGCGCGCCACCGCGCTGCCCTTGAGCAGGTTGACGAGCGCCATGTCGTTGCTCATGGCCCAGTAGCCGAGCGCGCCGGGAATGAACATCGCCGCGGCGATCGGCACCCGCAGCGCCATCAGCGCCAGCATGCCGGCGAACATCGACAGGCCGACCGCCGTCGCAGTCATATGGCCCCCTGGGCGCTGCGCGCCGTCCCCCACGGACCCGGAAGGGCCGATTCGTGGCCCTTGGGGAGCGAGCGCCTTGGGAGCGGCCCGGCGGCGCTCATGGCGACTGGTTGCGCAGGAGCTTCGTGGCCTGCACAAAGGCGATCAGCGCGGCCAAGGCCAGCCCGGGCGCCAGCGAAGCGTAGGCCCACCACATCGGCAGGGCCAGGATCATCGAGGTCTCACGCGCCTGGTGCACGGCGATCGCGCCGGCGCCGGTGCGCCAGGCCAGCAGCGCGCACATCAGCGCCAGCAGCACAGCGCCGATGCCGTCGAGCAGGCGCACGCGCCGCTCGGGCAGGTTCTGGGTGAAGAAGTCGACAATGATGTTGGCGCGTTGCAGTTGCGACCAGGGCAGGCACAGCGAGATGCACAGCGCGACACCGAACTGCGTGATCTCGACGTCGCCGGGGATCGGATAGCTGGCCAGCGAGCGCCCGGCGATGCTGGCCACCACCATCAGCGCCACGGCCAATGCCGCCAGCACGCCGGCCAGCGCGAAACCCAGGGCCAGTCGGCGCAGCAGGGTGTCCATGGTTGGGTCTGGGGCGAAAAAAAGCGCCGGCCGCAGCCGGCGCTTTGATCAAGCGGCCATCACTTGCGGTGCTTGACGAGCAGGGCGCGGGCGTCCTGCAGCATCTGCCGGCCGGGCAGGCCGAGCTTGTCCATGTCGGCGATCCATTCGTCGTACAGCGGCGCTGCGGCCGCGGCCCAGCGGTCGGTCTCAGTGGCCGACAGCATCGTGAAGGTGTTGCCGCGGTCGGTGGCGGTCTTGCGCCCGACGGCCTGGCTCTCGTCCCAGACCTTGCCGATCTGCCGCGACAGCGCCGCGCCGCTGTTGTTGTCGATGACCCGCTTCAGGTCGGCCGGCAGGGCGTCGTACTTGGCCTGGTTCATGGCGAAGATGAAGCCGGCGCTGTACATCGCCGGGCGCGTGGCGTCGGTTTCGGTGTGGAACTTGACCAGCTCCTGCAGCTTGAACGCCGGGATCACCTCCCACGGCAGCACGAAGCCGTCGATGGTGCCCTTGCTCACCGCATCGGCCACGGCGGGCACCGGCATGCCCACGGGGGTGGCGCCAAGCTTGGCCAGCAGTTTGTTGGTCTGCCGCGTCGGGGCGCGCAGTTTCAGGCCCTTGAAGTCGTCGAGCGACTTCACCGGCTTGCTGGTGGTGTGCACATAGCCTTCGTCATGGACCCAGGTGGCCAGCACCTTGGTGCCCGGGAATTCCTTGGTCGC
>JANOPR010000292.1:0-1550 GCA_031421955.1 Burkholderiales bacterium | reverse complement strand
GGCGCGCAGCGCCGCAGCGATGCTGCATGCCCGGCGTCGCGACGACCAACGCGCGGCGCCGCAACGCGTGACCCCTCCGCCTCAGCCCGATCGGTAACGCCGCCGCAAGCTGCGCCGCAGCGCCAGCGTCGTCAGCACCAGGCCGGTCAGCACCAGCGCCACCGCCGCGATCGAGGCCACGCGCAGCAGGGTGTTGTTGAAGTCCTCGCCACCCTCGTAGTCCATCACGTGCAGGCGCCAGAAAAAGTCGTAGATGACCCAGGCCTCGTTGCGCACGGTCAGGAATTCGCCGCTGCGGGCGTCGAAGTACAGCCGCGTGCTCAAGCCGTCGTCGAAGCGCGCCTGCCAGGCGTCCTTGCGCTCGCCCAGTTCGCGCACGATGCCCAGCCGCGTCGGCGCTTCCTGCAGGCGTTGCACCATTTCGAGCTTGCCCGTGCCGCGGTACAGCGTGCGGGCGTAGCGGCCGATCGCCTCGGCGTCGGGCGTGGGCACCTCGCCGCCGGCCGCGCTCAGCCAGTGCTCGCCCTTGGCGTAGCGCAGCTTGAGCGCCGGCCCCGAGGCAGTCGCCACACTCTGCACCGACAGCAGCGGGCCGCGTTCGGGCGGCAGCCCGGCCCGCGCGCGCGGCCAGTCGGCGGGCAGTGGCTGCTGCGGCTTAACCAGCACGTCGCCGCCCTTGACCCAGGGCTGGAAGGGCAGCCACGCGAACAGCAGGCCGCCGAGCACCCAGGCCAGCACCTGGATCGCGACCAGGTAGCCGACCCAGCGGTGCCAGCGGAAAAATCGGGCGGCCAGGCTCATGGATGGACGGCGCAGTGGAAGGCGCCGCATTGTGCCGCGCGCCGGTCAGCTGCCTGGCGGCGGCCCACTACAGCGACTTCTTCAGCCAGCGCCCGAGTTCACCGATCACGCCGCGGCGGAAGGCCAGCACGCAGATCACGAAGATCACGCCCTGCACCACCGTGACCCAGGCGCCGAGCTGGGCCAGGTAGTTCTGCATCGTGATGATGATGGCCGCGCCGATCACCGGGCCGAACAGGGTGCCCAGGCCGCCGAGCAGCGTCATCAGCACGACCTCGCCCGACATCGTCCAGTGCACGTCGGTCAGCGAGGCCAGCTGGAAGACCAGGGCCTTGGTCGCACCGGCCAGCCCGGCCACGCCGCCCGAGATGATGAAGGCCACCAGCTTGTAGCGGTCGGCGTCGAAGCCCAGCGAGATGGCGCGGCTCTCGTTCTCGCGAATCGCCTTGAGCACCTGGCCGAAGGGCGAGTGCACGACGCGCCAGACGAGCACGAAGCCGCCGAGGAAGATCGCCATCACCAGGCCGTACATGGCCATCGGTTGCGACAAGTCGATGAGGCCGAAGAGGCGCCCGCGCGGCACGGCCTGGATGCCGTCCTCGCCGCCCGTGAACGGTGCTTGCAGGGCGAAGAAATAAACCATCTGGGCCAAGGCCAGCGTGATCATCGCGAAGTAGATGCCCTGGCGGCGGATCGCCAGCAGCCCGACCACCGCGCCCAGCAGCACCGCCACGGCCGTGCCGAACAGG
>JANOPR010000291.1:0-3258 GCA_031421955.1 Burkholderiales bacterium | reverse complement strand
TTCCGCATCCCGGCAGCACGGCCTTCATCACCACGGGCGCCACCACCATTGGCGCGTTGGCGACGCTGGCCGGATCGATCGCCGCGCCGCAGCGAATCGGCGCGACTGCATTCAACTTCCTCGAGGAGTTGTCCCTGCAGTGGCTGGCCGATCTGTTCGAGCTGCCGCGCGAATTCAAGGGGCTGTACAGCAGCGGTGGTTCGACGGCCAACCTGGTGGCATTGGGCGGGGCGCGACAGTCGGCGATGGAGCGGCTGGGCATCGATCCGGCGCGTGACGGGGTACGCCGGCCCTGCCGCATCTATGCCACAGCCGCTAGCCACCACACGATTCACCGCGCGGCGGCGGCGCTCGGCATGGGCCGGGCCGCCGTGGTCTCGGTCGCCGGCGACGCGATGGGCCGGATGCGACCCGACGCACTGCGGCGCCAGCTCGAAGCGGACGCGGCGCTGGACTTCGTCCGCGTGGCCGTGGTCGCCAACGCCGGCACCACCAGCACCGGCGTCGTCGATCCGCTGCGCGACGTGGGCGAGCTGGCCAGGGCGCATGGTGTGTGGTTTCACGTCGACGGCGCCTACGGGCTGCCGGGCATCCTGGACCCGCAGGTGCGCCCGTACTACGACGGCCTGGCGCTGGCGGACTCCGTGGTCATGGATCCGCACAAGTGGCTGGGTGCGCCCGTGGGCATCGGCGCCACCTTCGTTCGCGATCGAAGCATCCTGCATCGGGCCTTCACGCAGGAAGCGTCCGACTACCTCGAAGGCTCCTGCACGACCGAGAACGTCCACCACTCGATGGACAGCCTGGGGATTCCATACTTCGACTTCGGCGTCGAGTTGTCGGCGCCATCGCGTGGTGCCGTCGTCTGGGCATTGATTCGCGAAATTGGCGCGCAGGGCATGCGTGAGCGTGTCTGTCGCCACAACGCCATGGCCCGCCGGGTCGCGCAGCGGGCGCAGGCGCATCCGCGCCTCGAGCTGATCCAGCCGCCGACCCTGTCCATCTGCTGCTTCCGCTACGTGGCCGCGACCTGGGGTGATCAGAACGATCTGAATCAGCGCATCCATCGCGAACTGGTACGCCGCGGGCGCAATATGCCCAGCACGGCGGTCATCGATGGCGTCTTCGCGATCCGGCCCTGCTTCATTGGCGCCCGAACTACCATGCGCCACGCCGACGCGCTGGTCGACGAAGTGATCGAGATCGGCGACCGGTGGGTCGCCGAAGGTGGCGACGAGGGGTCCAGGCAACGCCATGTCCTGACCTGAGTGACAACGCGCGGACAGGGCCTCCGATTCGGGATGCCGACCGCACATCGTGGACGCGGGAGCCTGCGACAGGCTCCAGCGGCCAGGCTTGCAAGACAGAAAGACCGACCATGGGCAAGCGATACGACAGCATTCTGGGCACGATCGGCAATACGCCGGTGGTGCGAATCAACAAGTTGGGCCCCAAGGGCGTCAACCTCTACGTCAAGGTGGAATCCTTCAACCCGATGGGTTCGGTGAAGGACCGGCTGGCCCTGGGAGTGATCGAGGATGCCGAGCGTCGCGGCGAACTCAAGCCCGGGCAGACGATCGTCGAAGCCACGAGCGGCAACACAGGCATCGGCTTGGCCATGGTCTGCGCGCAGAAGGGCTATCCCCTGGTCGTCACGATGGCCGAGAACTTCAGCGTCGAGCGGCGCAAGCTGATGCGGTTTCTCGGTGCCAAAGTCGTCCTGACGCCGGCCGCACAAAAGGGCTCAGGCATGGTGGCCAAGGCCGCGGAGTTGGGCAAGGCGCATGGCTGGTGGCAGCCGCGCCAGTTCGAGAACCCGGCCAACGCGGAGATTCACGCCAGAACCACCGCCGTGGAAATCCTCGAAGACTTTGCCGATGTCACGCTCGACTACTGGGTCACCGGCTTCGGCACCGGCGGCACGCTCAACGGCGTGTCGCGCGTGCTGAAGCAGAAGAGCCCGCATACGCAGATCGTGGTCTGCGAACCAGACAATTCGGCCATGCTGGCCAGTGGCATCGCCCAGGCCCGCAAGGGCGATGGATCGCACAGTGCGAGCCATCCCTCGTTCCGGCCGCACCTGATGCAGGGCTGGTCGCCCGACTTCATCCCCCAGCTCGCCGAGCAGGTGATGGCGGGCAGCCGGGTTGATACCTTTGTGGCGGTCGATGGCAAGGACTCCCTGCGTTGCGCCAAGGAACTGGCGCTGCAGGAGGGCATCTTTGTCGGCATCTCGGCGGGCGCGACGTTCTCGGGTGCGCTGCAGGTGGCCCGGGCCGCGCCGCAGGGCGCCAACATTCTGTGCATGCTGCCTGATACCGGCGAACGCTACCTTTCCACGCCACTGTTCGAAGACGTCGCCGTCGAGATGACCGAGGAGGAACTCGAGCTGTCGCGGTCGACACCAGGATTCCGCTTCGACGTCAGTTCGGCTGCAGTGCCGGCGTCGGCGGACGCCGCAGATGCCCTGGACGAAGCAGCCAGCCGCGAGGTCGAGGCCCTGCTGACCGACCCGAAGCAGCCGGTCGTCATGTTCGCGCTCGAGTGGTGCGAGTTCTGCTGGTCGGTGCGCAAGGTGTTCGCGCAGTACGGCATCGCCTACACCTCGGTCGATCTGGATTCGGTCGCCTACCAGCAAGGCGATCGCGGCGGCAAGATGCGTGAGGTGCTCAGGCACCGCACCGGATCGGTGACCTTGCCTCAGATCTTCGTCGGCGGCGGTTTTGAAGGCGGCTGCACCGAAGTGTTCGACAGCCTGAAGGCGGGGCAACTGCACGCCCGCCTCGAGAAACATGGCGTCCGCGTTGACCCGTCAGTCAAGACCGACCCCTATGAGCTGCTGCCCAAGTGGTTGCAGCCGCGTTGAGGCGGCAGCGATTCGGCGTTGCGGTGCTGCGGCACGGGCTCTCTCGCTCCTTGCTCGCACGCGGTTTCATGGCACCCTGAAGGAGCGATGTGGTCCTGTTCGAATTCTTCGCTCGGCGCTGGCGCGGCGAGGTGCCGTTGGCGACCCTGTTCTGGCGTGACATGGTCGTCGTCGGCAGCGCGGTCAACCTGGTTGCGACCTTCCTGGCACTGATGCTGGCCGCGCAAGGCATCGCGCTGGGCATTGCGGTCGCGGTGCACTTCGTGCCGTTGCCCTACAACGTCTTCCTGGTGGTGGCCCTGGGCCGCTCACCGCAGCGCACGGCGATGACCAGCCTCCTGGCCGGTGTCTGGCTGGTTGCCGCGACGGTCGTCTGAGGCCCGCGGCCGCAG
>JANOPR010000290.1:0-7067 GCA_031421955.1 Burkholderiales bacterium | reverse complement strand
GCCTGTTCGCGCGTCCAGCCCAGTGCGTGCAAGCCCGTGTCGACGACCAGGCGCGCAGCGCGAAAGGCCTGCCACTGCAGGTGGCCGAAACGGCTGTGGGGGTCGGTGTACAGCCCGAGCTGGCTGCCCAGGGTCTCGGCGTAAAGCGCCCAGCCTTCGCCGTAGACCGTGTAGCCGCCGTCGCGGCGAAACGGCGGCAACTCGCCCAACTCGCTGGCGCGAGCGATTTGCAGGTGGTGGCCGGGCACGGCCTCGTGGGCCGTCAGCGATTCCATGCCCCAGATCGGGCGCGTGCGATAGGCCAGCACGTTGGCGTTGAACCAGCCGGGGCGCTTGCCGTCGAGCGACGGCCCGTCGTAGGACTCGGCCGCGCCTGGGCCCAGGTGCGCGGGCATGGCGCGCACGCCGTAGGGCATGCGCGGCAACTCGGCAAACAGTTTCGGCAGTTCGGGTTCGATGCGCTTGCCGATGTCGCGGTAGCCCGCCAGCAGGGCCTCGGGGCTGGCGTGGAAGAACTTCGGCTCGCTGTTGAGGTAGGCGACGAAGGCGGCAAACTCACCCTTGAAGCCGCTCTTGCGCATCGCCGCTTCCATCTCGCCGCGCAGTCGAACCAACTGGCTGCGGCCGATGTCGTGGATCTGCTGCGGCGTCAGCTCCGTGGTGGTGTGCTGGCGCGCCAGCTCGGCGTAGACCACCGTGCCGCCGGGGTAACGTGACAACGCGCCGTCGGGCGGCGCTTTGGGCAGGCATTCGTCCTGTGCGAACGCGCGCAGCTTGCGCAGCGCCGGGTCGACCTGGTCGGTGATCACTCGCTGCGCCTGGCCACGCAACGTGTCCTGCTCGGCCGCTGCGATGCCGCTGCCGAGGTTCTTGAACGGTGCGTAGAAGGGCGAGGTGGTGACGTCGGCCGGCAACTGGCCGTCGATCTGCTGCAGCACGCGCTCGAGCACCGGCCGCGGCGAGGCCCAACCGATCGCCAGGCCCTCGCGCAGCCTCACGATTTCCTGATCCACCCGGGTCGGGTAGGCCGCCAGCCGGGCCAGCATCTGCCGCACCTCGGCCGCCGTCGACACCGGGCTGCTCTGCAGCAGGCCGGCCAGCCTGGACTGGAAGCCCCCCAGCGAAACCAGTGAGCGGCTGCGCCAACCGGGGTAGGCCTGCAGGCGCACGTACTGCGTAAAGTCGTGGATGAAGAGCTCGCGCGACACCCGGTCGGTGGCCGACAGGGCTTGCGGCGGCACGGCCTCGACGACGCGCAGCCATTCGCGCGTCCAGGCGTCGTGTGCCGCGCGGCCCGTGGGCGAGTTGTCGGTGAAGCGGTCGCCGAAGCGGTGGTCGCCGCGATAGGTTGCCCACTCCGGAAAGCGTTCGGCGCTTTCCTCCCAATGGCGGGCAAACAGCGCGTGCAGGCGCTGCGCCGCGGCTGGGTCGGGCGCGTTCTGCGCGGCGACGGGTGGCACGACGCTGGCCAGGCAGACCGTCAGGGCAAAGGCAAGGAGGGCCCTCATGCGCCGCATTGTGTCGCCGCTGCGGGCCTGCGCCATTGGGGGATGAAGGGAGGGTAGGCTCTGCGGATGTGGATCGGTACCCGGTTTGCTTTTGCCGCCGGCCTGATGTGGGGCCTGGTGTTCATCGCCCCAACGTTGCTGCCCGACGACCCGGCCGTGCGGCTGTCGTGCGCGCGCTACCTGGCCTGCGGCCTGATCGCCTTGCCGCTGGCGTGGAACACGATGGCGCGCGAGCTGGAGGTGCCCTGGTCGAGGGCCAGCAGGTGGGTCTTCATGGCGATGCCTCGCAGGTGACAAGTTGCGCCCCCGCTGTAGCCAGCAGGGCAGGAAAGGGTGACGGTGGCGGCTGGTCGGTGAACAACATATCGATCTGGCCGAGCTGGCCCACTTCGACCATCGCGGGGCGATTGAACTTGCTGGCGTCGGCAGCCAGCCAGACCTGGCGCGCGTGTTCGATGATCGCGCGCGAGACCTTGACTTCGCGGTAGTCGAAGTCGCGCAAGCTGCCGTCGGCTTCGATGCCGGAGATGCCGATGAGCGCGATATCAACCTTGAACTGCGAGATGAAGTCGACCGTTGCCTCGCCGACGATACCGCGGTCGCGCGCACGCACCATGCCGCCGGCGACGATGAGTTCGCAATCGGGGTTGTCGGACAGGATCGCCGCGACGTTGAGGTTGTTGGTGATCACGCGCAGGCCTTTGTGGCCCAGCAGTTCGCGCGCGATCGCCTCCGTGGTGGTACCGATGTTGATACAGAGCGAACAGCCATTGGGCACGGCCCGCGCGACCGCGCGCGCGATGCGGGCCTTTGCACCGTCGTTGAGCTGTTGGCGCTGGCGGTAGGCGATGTTCTCGACGGTGGAACTCGGGACACGAACGCCGCCATGAAAGCGCGCCAGCAACCCGGCCTCGGTGAGTACGCGCACGTCGCGCCGAACGGTCTGCAGCGTGACGCTGAATCGTTCTGCCAGCGCCTCGACCGACACGCTCGTGAGGCGCTTCACTTCCTCGAGCAATTCGAGCTGACGGGGGTTGGGGTTCATCGCAATCGAATCTAAACGATCACATACGACCGCGTATCAGGGTTTATTCCAATCGCAAACGAACGATAAACGAAAACAATCGCGCCGAGATGATAGCGACCGTGACCGTTTTCGCAGACCCCGGAACATCCATGTCGGAAAGACCCATCGGGGACACACCGTTCGTGAAACCTGCTGCACCCGCGCTCTCGCCGGCGCCCGCCAATGTCCCGACCGATTGCGATGTACTCGTTGTCGGTGGCGGCATCAATGGGGCGGGCATCGCTCGTGACCTTGCCGGACGCGGGCTGCGGATCGTGCTCTGCGAAAAGGACGATCTGGCCGCGCACACTTCCTCGTCGTCGACCAAGCTGATCCACGGTGGGCTGCGCTATCTCGAGTACTACGAGTTCGCGTTGGTGCGCAAGGCGCTGGCCGAACGCGAGCTGCTGTTGAAGAGCGCGCCGCACATCATGTGGCCGCTGCGCTTCGTGATGCCGCACGATCAGTCGATGCGGCCGGTGTGGATGGTCCGCGCCGGGCTGTTCCTGTACGACCATCTCGCGAAGCGCGAGGTGCTGCCGGGTTCGCGCACGATCGACCTGCGCACGCATGCGGCCGGTGCGCCGCTGAAGAAGGACTTCCGCAAGGGTTTCGTCTATTCCGATGGCTGGGTCGACGACGCCCGCCTGGTGGTGCTGAACGCGATGGACGCCGCCGAACATGGCGCGACGGTGCTGACGCGCTGCGCCTGCATCGACGCGCGCCGCGGGCCGACGCAGTGGCAGATGACCCTGCGCGGCGCGGACGGCGCTGCCCGGCACATCAGCGCACGCGCCCTGGTCAACGCGGCTGGCCCCTGGGCGGCGCAGTTCCTCGCCGAGCACGCGCATGCGCCGAAGGCCAAGTCGCTGCGCCTGGTCAAGGGCAGCCACATCGTCGTGCGCAAGCTGTTCGAGCATGACCACGCCTACATCTTCCAGAACCCGGACAAGCGCATCATCTTCGCGATTCCCTATGAGCGCGATTTCACGTTGATCGGCACCACCGATGTCGAGCACGACAGTGCGATCGGGGCGCCGCGCATCGCCCCGGGCGAGATCGACTACCTGTGCGAGCAGGCGAGCCGCTACTTCGAGCAGCCGGTGTTGCCTTCGCACGTGGTCTGGAGCTACTCGGGCGTGCGCCCGCTGCTCGACGACGAGTCGGGCGACCCGTCGGCGGTGACACGCGACTACGCGCTCGAGCTGGACACAGGCAGCGGCGTGGCAGCAGCGCCGCTGCTGACGGTGTGGGGTGGCAAGATCACCACTTTCCGCAAGCTCGCCGAAGAGACTGCCGACTTGCTGGCTGCGTCATTGGGCACGAGCCGCGGCGCCTGGACGCGCAGCGCCTTTCTCCCCGGCGGCGATCTCAGCGCCTGGATCGGTGCGGCGCAGCGGCCGGACACCGATTTCACGCGCTTCGTTCAAGCGCTGATGCTGCGGCACCCGCAATTGCCCGAAGCGCTGTGTTTGCGTCTGGCCCGTGGCTATGGCACGCGGGTGGAAACGCTGCTGGCGGACGGCGCGCTTGGGGCCGAGGTGGCGCCCGGCCTGTTCGAGGCCGAACTGCACTACGTGCACACGCATGAATGGGCACGCACGGCCGATGACGTGCTGTGGCGCCGCACCAAGCTCGGCCTGCACTTGAGCGCGGCCGAACATGCGGCCGTGGCCGCCTGGTGCGCCGTACACTGGCCGGCGCTTGCGGGGACGGTCGACGCCGTCCCGGCGCAAGCCAAGGAGATCGCATGGACCTGATGCTCAAGGGCATCGAGCAACGGGCCGGTGCGCAGACGCACCTGTACGCACTCGACCTTACGCTCGTGCCGCGCGCGGTCACCGTGTTGCTCGGCGCCACGCAGGCCGGCAAGACCACGCTGATGCGCCTGATGGCCGGGCTCGACACGCCGAGCGCGGGTCAAGTGATTGCCGACGGCAAGGACGTGACCGGCATGCCAGTGCGCGAGCGCAACGTGGCGATGGTTTACCAGCAGTTCATCAACTACCCGTCGATGACGGTGGCGCAGAACATCTCGTCGCCATTGCGCCTGCGCGGCGCGCGGACGCCGGCCGCGATCGAGGCCCGTGTCGCCGAGCTGGCGGCCAAGCTTCACATCGAACCTTTCCTGCAGCGCCTGCCGGCCGAGCTCTCGGGCGGGCAGCAGCAGCGCGTCGCGCTGGCCCGCGCACTGGCCAAGAAGGCGCCGCTGATGCTGCTCGATGAGCCGCTGGTGAACCTCGACTACAAGTTGCGCGAGGAGTTGCGCGAGGAACTCTCGGCCCTGTTCGCGAGCGGTGAATCGACCGTGGTCTATGCCACCACCGAGCCCACCGAGGCCCTGCTTCTCGGCGGCTATACCGCGGTGCTCGACGCCGGAAAGCTGCTCCAGTACGGGCCCACGGCCGAGGTCTTTCATCGGCCGAAGTCGATGCGCGTGGCGCGTGCCTTCAGCGACCCACCGATGAACCTGATCGAAGCCCAGGCGGCCGCGAACGGCGTGACACTGCCGTCGGGCCTGACCCTGGCCGTGGCGCTGCCGGACAGCACCCCGAACGCCGCCAGCCAGGCGTTGACGGTGGGCATCCGCGCCAGCGCCTTGCGCGTCCAACGCCGCGACGGCGACGTGAGCCTGCCCGGCGTGGTCGAGCTGGCCGAGATCTCCGGCTCGGATACTTTCGTGCACGTCGAGACAGCCATCGGCGAGGTCGTGGCCCAACTGCCCGGGGTGCATGTGCTCACGCTCGGTGCGCCGATCACGCTGTACCTGAGCATGGCCCAGGTTTATGTGTTCGACGCCCACGGCGACCTGCTCGTCGCCGCCACCGAGGCCCGTGGCGCGGAGAAAAACTGACATGGCCCGCATCGATCTCGACCTGGCCCACGCCTACCGGCCCAATCCGCAGCGCGATGAAGACTACGCGCTATTGCCGCTGAAGATGACGTTCGAGGACGGCGGCGCCTATGCGCTGCTCGGCCCTTCGGGCTGCGGCAAGACGACGCTGCTGAACATCGTCTCCGGGCTCGTCACGCCCTCGCACGGCGCGCTCACCTACGACGGCCGCGACGTGACCCAGCAGAGCCCGCAGCAACGCAACATCGCGCAAGTGTTCCAGTTCCCGGTGATCTACGACACGATGACGGTGGCCGAGAACCTGGCATTCCCGCTGCGCAACCGCGGCGTGCCGGCCGACCGCATCAAACTGCGTGTCGGCAAGATCGCCGAGATGCTCGACATGAGCGGCCAGCTCGACAGCCGTGCCGCAGGCCTGGCGGCAGACGCCAAGCAGAAGATTTCGCTCGGCCGCGGCCTGGTGCGCGAAGACGTGAGCGCGGTGCTGTTCGACGAGCCGCTGACGGTGATCGACCCGCATCTGAAATGGCAGCTGCGGCGCAAGCTCAAGCAGATTCACCACGACCTGAAGCTGACGCTGATCTACGTCACGCACGACCAGATCGAAGCCTTGACTTTCGCGCAGCAGGTGGTGGTGATGACGCGCGGCAAGGCGGTGCAGATCGGCACCGCCTCGGAGCTATTTGAGCGCCCCAGCCATACCTTCGTCGGCAACTTCATCGGCTCGCCGGGCATGAACTTCCTTGCCGCGCGCGGTGCGAACAGTGGCATCGAAGTCGCGGGGCGAACCCTCGCCGCGCCGAAGGCCGCGTTGTCGAGCCTGGGCAAGTTCACCCTCGGCGTGCGGCCGGAGTACGTGCAACTCACCGCGGCCGACGAGGCCGGCGCGTTGCCCGGCGTCGTGACTCAGGCGCAGGACATCGGCACCTATTGGCTGGTGACCGCGCGGGTCGGCAGCGGCGCGAACGAATCGCTGCTGCGCGCGCGGCTGAGCCCGGAGCAGGCCATCCCGCGGGTCGGTGAGTCCGTCTGGCTGGCCATCGTCGGCGAGCACACGTGCTACTACGTCAATGAGGAGCTGATCGCATGAGCCGCCGGGCCGCTCCCAAGGCGAATACCGCAGCGCGCAGCGCGGAGGTTGCCTGATGAGTCCCGCAGGGCAGCCCCAAGGGCGAATTCCCCCTCGGGGGGACGGCGCTGAAAGCGCCAAGGAGGCCGCATGAAGCCGGTCAACCAGAAAGCCTGGCTGCTGATCCTGCCTGTCGTGCTGTGCGTGGCCTTCTCGGCCATCCTGCCGCTGATGACGGTGGTGAATTATTCGGTGCAGGACATCATCAGCCCCGAGCGGCGCATCTTCGTCGGCACCGAGTGGTTCAAGTCGGTGATGCGCGACGACGATCTGCAGGGCGCACTGGGGCGCCAGATCACGTTCTCGCTGGCGGTACTGCTGGTCGAGATTCCTCTGGGCATCGCGCTGGCACTGGCGATGCCGGCCACTGGCTGGAAGTCGTCGGCCGTGCTGGTGCTGGTCGCGATCTCGCTGCTGATCCCGTGGAACGTGGTCGGCACGATCTGGCAGATCTACGGCCGCGCCGACATCGGGTTGATGGGCGCGACACTGGCGGCCCTGGGCATCGAG